>JANQSQ010000101.1 GCA_028283985.1 Rhodothermales bacterium
GAGATGTACTCTGCACGGCCCAGGTGGCCGGCATACAGGCGGCCAAGCGGACCCCCGGCCTTATCCCGCTATGTCATCCTGTGGCGCTGGCGGGCGTCGAGGTGACTTTTGATTTCTGCGAGGAGGATTTTTCGATAGAAGTGCAGGCTTACGCAAAGGCCGTCGGGCAGACAGGCGTCGAGATGGAGGCCCTGACCGCCGTTACCGTGGCGTGTCTTACCGTATACGACATGTGCAAGGCCATTTCGAAGGATATTCTTATCACGGATATCCGGTTGCTGGCCAAGGCCGGCGGCGCAAGCGGCGCATATGAACGTGCTCCGAAGGCGAACCCCACGTAACCATCCGGCGGTTTCGTCGTATACTTCTGCACGGCTCTGTTCTGTCTGTATTTTTCACAAGATTCCGCACTTCGCATGGAAAGCCTTTTCACCACGGTCGGCTTGCTGATGATCGCGCTGATCGTTCTTTTTTTCGTTTTTCTCCTGTATTTCGTGCCGATCGGGCTATGGGTAACCGCCTATTTCTCGGGGGTCCGGCTAAAGCTGTTCCGCGATCTGGTCGGGATGCGGTTGCGCAAGGTGCCGCCCTACACGATCGTCAAGCCGCTCATTACGGCGCACAAGGCGGGGATATATGTCGATACGCCGCAACTCGAGGCGCATTACCTGGCTCAGGGGAATGTGCAAAAGGTGGTAAATGCGCTGATCTCTGCGGACAAGGCCAGCATAGATCTTTCCTTCGAACGCGCCACGGCCATAGATCTTGCAGGCCGGGACGTGTTCGAGGCCGTGCAGGTATCCGTCAACCCGAAGGTTATCGAAACGCCCGCGGTGTCCGCGGTGGCCAAAGACGGCATACAGGTGCGCGCCATTGCCCGTGTCACGGTGCGGGCCAATATCGAGCGTCTTGTGGGCGGTGCCGGCGAAGAGACCATTATTGCCCGCGTCGGAGAGGGCATCGTGTCCACGATCGGTTCCTCCGAAACGCATGCTCTTGTGCTGGAAAATCCCGATTCGATTTCCAAAGTGGTGTTGTCCAAGGGGCTCGATTCAGGCACGGCGTTCGAGATTCTCTCCATTGATATTGCGGATGTCGATGTGGGCGAGAATATCGGAGCCAAATTGCAGACGGATCAGGCCGAAGCCGATTTGCAGGTAGCAAGGGCGAAAGCCGAAGAACGGCGCGCCTCGGCGGTGGCCCGGGAGCAGGAGATGCGCGCAGCCGTTCAGGAACAGCAGGCCAAAGTGGTTTCCGCCGAAGCGGAGGTCCCCAAGGCCCTCGCTGATGCGCTGCGCAGCGGCAATATCGGCGCCATGGATTTTTACACGCTCCGCAATGTCGAGGCGGACACGCGCATGAGGGATTCCATCGGGCGCGAAGGGGTTGACGACAAGAAGAAGTAGCTGCGCCGGACCCTGCCCTTGGTCGGATAGCACACCATGATCACCCGTATTGTGGCTTTTTGCTCGCTGGGTGCGCTGAACGTCACGCAGGAATTGGCTGGCGCGATTCTCCGGGATATAGAGGGAGCGGACCCTGATGTGGTGGCGGAGGAGACGTTGTGTCTCGTGGCTGTCGTCACGCTGCGGGCGGCGCAGGCCGGTCTCCGGGAATCGCCGGAACTTGCTGCCGCCGCAGAGCCTGTGCTGGCGGCATTGCCGTACGCCTACCGGCGTTATCTCACGGGTCTCGATATGATCGACCGCAACGATCCGTCCCTGGCTGAGCCGGATTCGATCAAGGCGGTGGACCGTCGGTTGCAGCGCAAGCAGCGATTTTACGAGGGACAATTCCCCGAAGCGACGTTTCCCGGAGACGAGATACTCACCAACGGGATGGAATTCTGGATGGGTCGTATCAGCCCTCCGAAATTGCCCGAAACGCCCTCCGTACGGCTGCGCAAGATGGGCCTTGCAGCATTACTGGGGGCGCATCTCCGTGTGATAGGGGCATACTGTCGGAGTGACGCGGCGTCGGAGAAGGACGAAATGGACGGTGCAGCAGAGCGCGCGTAATGAGGAATGACGCGGCCAGCGAACCCCTCGCAGCCTCCCGAAGGGCGCGTCACGTCTGCGACGCCCCGAATCCGCAGTGTTTCCCGCTGATTTCAACGCTGGAATGTGACCGTACGTTGCGGACGCGACGTGCTGATCGAAGTGGTTTTGATCAGAGTATCCTTAAGCGTCGAGTTTCGTGAGGCGGACCAACTCGATCCGGTTGACTTCGGCTTTCAGGACGTCGAACCGGTATCCGTCGAAGGCGAAGTGTTCGTGCTGCGTGGGGATGGAGCCGATCCGGTCCAGCAAATAGCCTGCAAGGGTTTCGTAATCTCCTTCGGGCAGCACGATCCCGAACCGGTCGCCCAATTCGTCGATTTCCGCGCGCCCTGCCGCAATGTACCGGTTCTCGCCAATTTGCCGGAGCGCTTCTTTTTCGGTGTCGAACTCGTCCTGTATGTCTCCGAAAAGTTCTTCCAGCAAGTCCTCGCGCGTCACCAGACCGGCGGTTCCGCCGTATTCGTCGATCACGATAGCCACCGACGTGTTTGTTTCGAGGAACTCGCGCAGCAGGTCTTTCGATCGCTTGGCCTCCGGTACGAATTGCGCCGGGCGCATGATTTCCTCCATGGTTTTCGGACCGTTAAACAGATCGTACGCAAAGACCATCCCGACGATATGGTCGATGTTCTTCTGATAGACAGGCAACTTGGAGTGTCCTGTTTCGAGGAACCGGCGCAGCAATTCATCGACGGGAGTGTGCTCTTCGACGGCCTCTATTTCCGTGCGCGGCGCCATCGATTCCTTCACGCGGAGGGCGTTCATTGCAAAAACGTTCGATAGCATCTCGGTTTCTTCTTCATCCAGGTCGAGTTCGCCGCTTTCGCGGCTTTCCTCGATGATGGCTTCGAAGTCGCGACGCATGAACCCGACGAACGAGTCTGTCTCGACGCGAAACAGGCGCATCATGCACGTGGCCGCTCCGGCTGCCGTTTTGACGAGAGGCAGCAGCAGGTAATAGGATATCCGCAGAGGAACTGCGAGCAGGAAAACCGCCCGGTTGGCCGTCTCGCGCATGACGGATTTGGGTAGAATCTCGCCGAATACCAGCACGAGCGCACTGGCTGCCAGCGTTTGCGTACTAAGTACGGCAAGTTCGATGCCCGAACTGCCCAGACCTGCCGCGACCCAGAGGCGATGCAGGGGAGGGTCCAGGTAAAACGCCGTGAGCGTGGAAAAGACGACGAGCGCGATGTTATTGCCGACCAGCGTAGTCGTCAGGAACGCGGACGGGTGCTGCATGAAGTCGAGTACGATGCGGCCCACAAGTCCCCGCCGCCGGGCGACCACTTCCACGCGCAACCGGTTCGCGACCACGAAAGCGATCTCGGAACCCGAGAAAAACGCGCTCAGAACGAGCATCAGAAGAATGAGAAGAATGATCGCGAACGTCATTCGCGTCAGTTGCGTGTGCGCGAGCTGTCGGAATGGAGGAGCGCCCCGGATTCCCGGCCTTGTTCTTCTCGTTCCGGCTCGTTGCTGTCCATATCGTTCAGGAGAGATGACGCCGGGGCGAAGACATCCTCGATTTCCGAGATGGCGGCCTCTGTTTCTCCTACCTCCTCCAGAAGTGTGTCGAGCTGGAACGTGATTTCTTCCGGGTTGCGGAGCGTCAGGGATTGCTCGTGAATATATTTGACGACATCCTCGATGGTCTCGATTTGCGCTTCGAGAATTTCAAGATGTTCGGCGCCTTTCTCGAAACGCTGCAGGCGTTGTTCGAGAATATGGAGCCGCCGCTTTTTGATGGACCGTACCTTCTCGGAATCGTCCTCCATGTCTGTGCGAAGGTGGGCGATGGACCGGATCACTTCCTGCTCTCTTCCGCTGTGTGTCGAAAGTTCGTATCGCTGTTTTTGATACAGCATATTCAGGTAGGAGGTCAGCAGGCCGTCGATCTTCCGGAGATGGCTATCCAGCAAGCCCTGGGTGGCGTAACTCAGCTTTCGGTAATTATTGGAAATCTCTTTTTCGAGTTTTCGAAGTCGTGCATACCGGCGCTGGCTCGATTTGCTCAGCAGGCGAAAAAGCTCTTTTTCGGAAGGAGGTTTGGCGTGTTCTGCGGCCCGCCGCGCCCGGATGTTTCGGCGGAATCGCTTGTTGCGCGGGACGAAGCCCAGATACATAAGCTCGAGGGCGGCGCCCATGATCAGCACGATATTGACGCTCAATTCCGAGCCGCTCAAGAAAAATGCGGTGAGCATAGCCGCGATCAGGAACCCGAGATTGAGCGGGTTCAGGAAGGCCTCTTTCGTGTAATTGATCTCCGAACGGTTCACGGCGAAATTATTGATCTCCGCCAAGCGGTATTTGACAGGGGTATATCTATGTGCTCCCGGCGGGTTTTTTGCGGCCTGTGGTCTTCTCTACGTAATACCGGTACGCTGTTTCCCGATCGTTTTTGCCGTTCCGGGCGCTTCCTCTTCGGGCGTTTCCAGATCGCTGTCGGCGGCTGATTCCTCTGCAGGCGCTCCCGCCATGCCCATCTCCGCCTTGAATTGCTTGACGATCTCGGCTGCGCGGATTTCTTCTGCATCCTCCTCGATCCGGAGCGCGTCCTGATCCACGGAATCCAGCGCGATTTCCAGTCGGGCCTCGCTGTGGGCCGTTTGCTCCTGCAGGCGCTGGATCATTTCGTCGTGAGTCTGGTCGATGCCCGTAACCTCGAACTGTTCCAGGGTGTCGGCGATCTTCGTCTGCCATTGCGCCCGCTCGTGATCGCGCAGCGCATTCTTCGCTTCCTGAATCTTGCGATCCTTTTCCCGCATGAAGGTTTTTTTGACCTGAAGCGCCTTGTCGTAGGCCGCCGAGGCATGCTTGAGTTGTTCTTTGGTACTGGCGAGGGACTCTCTGGCTTTTTCAAGCTGCATCGCATAGCGTTGCGCGATGTCGTCGCGTTCCGCCTGGATACCGGCTTTCACCTTGGCGATCAGGTCGGCGACCTCCTTTTCCGCCCGCTGCAGGTGCTTCTCCAGCATGATCACATTCGCCTTCACGCTGGCGATGTTCTCGTTCATTTTCGGCACCTGATCGTTCAATTCCCGGATATTCTGCTCCAGGATGAGGCGGGGATCCTCCAGAGACGAAACGAGGCCTCCAAAGAGCGATTTGATGAAGCGAGTGAACCGGGACCAGACGGACATGGCGTAACGAACAGTGCTTATTGGTGGGAGTATCCTGTAAATATAGTGAATACATCAAGGGTGTACGAGAAGTATCCCGGAAGGATTCGCTGGAAGGGTGCGATATGCGATTTATGGCCTGTTACCACTATTGCAGCGATGCTCTGCAGGGCCTTTTTTCCCGCCGGCACAGGATCGTTATGGCCCGGGATGTTCCGGATAGAAGGCCGGGCGGAGAAGTTTCCCGGGGTGGGAGATTCCGGATTGCCGGGGATATTGCGCGAGCCAGGGACAGGCCGCCTGTGTCTTTTTCGTATCCGGGGCCGCAGCGGTTGCGGGGGATTTGGTCGGCAAGCCGGGGGATATCCGGATGGCAGACCGAGAGGGGAGGATTGTTGGGCCGGGGTAGAGGGCTACGGCAAAGCACTCGCTCTTGCGTCAATTTCTGCAGAGCGATAAACTCCCGATGAAGTTCAGCTCTGTTCCTCCTCCTGTACGTCCTCCTTGGCGCCATAGCGCCGGCGGAATTTCTCGACGCGGCCGGCGGTGTCCACGTACTGGCGGCGTCCGGTGTAGAAGGGATGATTCGTCGAATCGACCTCCGATTTGTGTACATCGGAGTTCATCGTCGAGCGCGTTTCGAATTTTGTGCCGTCGGCCAGCTGGACCGTGAGTTTCTTGTAATCAGGATGGATATTCTGTTTCATCGCAAGACGATAGCAAGGAAAACGATAACGACCAGAGCAAGAACAACCTCTAAAAGGGCCATTCCCGCATTCCGTTTGTGAATCGTACGATCTTCGTTAAAAATGTACTTGTGCTCTTCCATGATACTGCATTGCCTCATTGCGCGACCGTCAACGCGCGACAGGGGTAGCGGTTCCGTGGACGTGTACCCGCCAGCGGGATACCTTGCCCGGGCGCCCCTCGCAATCAGAGTGTCCTTACCCGCGTCCGTTCATTTCCTTCTTGTCCGGAGGCTTCCGTTCTTTCCGTCCAACAGGGTTTCAATCTGTTCGATTTCGTCGCGTAGTCTGGCGGCGCGCTCGAAGTCCAGTGCCTCGGCGGCCTGCCGCATGTCCTTGCGCATCTGGTCCGCCAGATCCCGTTTCTGGTCGTCGGTGAGATGCTTCATGACCGGATCAACGATCACTCCTGTTTGCTCGGGGCCGCTGTAGTACCTGTCCTTCCGTGTTTCGTAGACTGCCTGCTCTTCTGCGATGATTGTTCCCTTTCTGATCTCGTCTTGCGATTTGTAAATGGTTTCCGGCGTGATATCGTGTTCCTCGTTCCAGGCGAGCTGGACTTTCCGGCGGCGATCGGTTTCGTCCATCATCTTTTGCATGGACCCCGTGATGGCGTCGGCATACATCACGATGGCCCCGTTCGCATTGCGGGCCGCTCGCCCCGCGGTCTGGATCAGGGAGCGCTCGCTTCGCAGGAAGCCCTCCTTGTCCGCGTCGATGATGGCCACGAGCGACACTTCGGGCAGGTCGAGCCCCTCCCGGAGCAGATTCACTCCTACCAGCACATCGAATGCGCCCAGGCGCAGGTCGCGCAGAATCTCCACCCGTTCCAGCGCGTCGATCTCCGAGTGCATGTAGCGCACCGCCACCCCGTACGACGCCAGATAGTCGCTGAGGTCCTCGGCCATGCGCTTCGTAAGGGTGGTGACGAGCGTACGCTCCCGCTGCTGCACGCGCTTGCGAATTTCCTCAAGCAGATCGTCGATCTGATTCTTCGAGGGCCGCACCTCGACCTTCGGGTCGGGGATGCCTGTGGGCCGGATGATCTGCTCCACGAATACGCCGCCGGTTTTTTCCATTTCATAATCGCTCGGGGTGGCGCTGACATAAATGACCTGTTTGCTTTCCGCCTCGAATTCCTCGAACGTCATAGGGCGGTTGTCCAGTGCCGAAGGAAGCCGGAAACCGTGCTCCACAAGGACCAGCTTGCGGGCCCGGTCTCCGTTATACATAGCCCGTATCTGCGGGATGGTCACATGGCTTTCGTCGATGACAAGGAGCATGTCGTCGGGGAAGTAATCGAACAGGCAGTAGGGGCGTTGGCCCGGGGCGCGTCCGGACAGGTGCCGCGAATAGTTTTCGACCCCCGAACAGTACCCGACTTCTTTCATCATTTCGATATCGAACCGGGTGCGCTGTTCGAGGCGCTGCGCTTCGAGGAGGCGCCCCTCGTCGCGCAGCACCGCCAGCCGCCATCGCAGTTCTTCCTCGATTCCGCCGATGGCCTGGTTCATCTTTTCCCTGGGCGTGACGAAGATTTTGGCCGGGTATATGGTCAGGTAGTTTTCTTCCCGGAGCGTTTGCCCGGTCCGGGCTTCAAAAAAAGTGATTTTTTCCACCTCGTCACCCCAGAACTCGATCCTGCAGGCCACGTCTTCCGAATAGGCCGGGTAGATTTCCACCACATCGCCCCGGACGCGAAAGGTCCCTGGCGCAAATTCCACGTCGTTGCGGGTGTAATAGATATGGATGAGGCGGCGCAGGAGGTCATTGCGGGGGATGTCCTCTCCCCGCCTGATCTGCACGATTTCCGAGCGGTATTCTTCGGGGGAGCCGAGGCCGTAGATACAGGACACGCTGGCCACTACGATCACATCGCTTCGCCCCGAAACCAGCGAACTGGTGGCGCGCAGGCGCAGGCGGTCGATCCGGTCGTTGATCGACATGTCTTTTTCGATGTACGTATCCGTCGGTACGATGTAGGCCTCGGGCTGGTAGTAATCGTAGTAGGAGATGAAAAATTCGACGGCGTTTTCCGGAAAGAACGACTTGAGTTCGGCGTAGAGTTGCGCTGCGAGCGTTTTGTTGTGGCTCATGATCAGGGCCGGACGCCCGATGCGCTGGATCATGCGCCATGGAAAAAGTCTTTCCGGTACCCGTGGCCCCCAGCAGGGTCTGGAAGGGATCTCCTCGCAGCACGCCCTCGGTCAGTTCGTCGATGGCCCGGGGCTGGTCGCCCGTGGGCCGGAAGGGTGACGTCAGGCGAAAAGCGGAGTCGGTTTGCGCGATATGCTGCATAAATGTTCGCCGTTTTGCGTATGTTACGCCCCATACATACGCACAGGTTGCGGAGATGTGCGATGTGCATTGCAGGGTGTTCTCCATCGCTCCGTTCCAGGACTTCACGAAACCCTTTTCGATATGAGCACCAGCGTTCAAGACCAGTATCAGGCGTCTATTGTCCAGATCAAGGGCAAATTTCTCGGCAGCGTACACGGCTCCGAACTGAAGGATGTGCTGGATCAACTCAAAGAGGCCGGTAAAGTCAACGTGGTCGTCGATCTTGGAGAGACGGACTTCATGGATTCTTCCGGCATCGGCGTGCTGATCGGCGGGTTGACGACCATGCGGAAGGTGGGCGGCGAAGTGCGCCTTGCCAACATGGAGAAGCGTATCCGCAATTTGTTCATGATGACCCGCCTGCTCGGACCGGTCTTTACCGCCTACGATTCCGTGGAGGCCGCTGCCGAGAGTTTTCGCACCGATCCGCCTGCGGCGGAGTAGGGGGTCGGTTATGATATCAGGATACTCTGATTAAGTCCACTTCGCTCAGCGCTTCACGTTCGCGAGTACAGGATGTCATGATTTCATTGTTGCAATCATCGGGAAACACTGCGGGTTCGGGGCGTCGCGGGCGTGAAGCGCCCTTCAGGAGGCTGCGAGAAGCACGTTGGCTGCGTCATTCCTCATTGTGTGGGGCCTGCCACACTGCTTCGTCATTTCTTGCCAGCGCACTTCTCGCAGCCTCTGAACTTCGCGGACTTAATCAGAGTATCCTGCATTTCTTACGTGTACCGGCTGCTTTGTGCGCCGGCCTGATCGCTTTTGCTCCCTGGGCGGAGGTCGTTGCACAGAACTGGTCGCCGGAAGACCCGATTCCCCCGGATTCCTCGGTCGTGGTCGGCCGGCTTGACAACGGGCTGCGCTACTTCGTTCAGGAGAACGACCAACCGGAGAACCGTGCGGAATTGCGTCTGGTCGTGGATGTGGGGTCTATTATGGAGGACGAGGATCAGCTCGGACTGGCGCATTTCGTGGAGCACATGGCGTTCAACGGCACCGAGAATTTCGAAAAACAGGAGCTGGTCGATTATCTGGAGTCGATCGGCATGCAGTTCGGTCCCGACGTCAATGCCTATACGAGTTTCGACGAGACCGTCTATATGCTGCAGG
>JANQSQ010000652.1 GCA_028283985.1 Rhodothermales bacterium
GATCATCCCCGCCAGACCAAGATCATCGTCGATAAGGTGATCCTTGCCGCGCAGGCCCGTATGGCGGCCCGGAAAGCCCGCGAACTGGTGCAGCGCAAGAGCGCCTTTTCCGGCGGCGGACTACCCGGAAAGCTGGCCGATTGCGCCTCCCGCGATCCGGCGGAATCGGGACTCTACCTGGTGGAGGGAGATTCGGCGGGCGGCTCCGCCAAGCAGGCGCGCGACCGCCATTTCCAGGCCATCCTTCCCCTGCGCGGGAAGATTCTGAACGTGGAGCGGGCCCGTCTCGACCGGATTCTCGAAAACGAAGAGATCCGGAATATGGTGACGGCGCTCGGCACGGGGCTGGTCGGGCTGGAGGATTCCTTCGATTTGTCCCGTCTCCGGTACCACAAGATTATCCTGATGACGGATGCGGACGTGGACGGGGCGCACATCCGCACCCTGCTGCTTACGTTCCTGTACCGCCACCTGCGCCCGCTCTTCGAAAGCGGCTACGTGTATGTGGCGTTGCCGCCGCTTTTCAAGGTGCAGGCGGGCCGGCAGGAGCACTACCTGTGGACGGAGGCGCAACTGGCGGCGAAGACGCGGGAACTGCGCAAGGAAGGAAAATCGAAGATCGGCATTCAGCGCTACAAGGGCCTGGGCGAGATGAATCCCCAGCAGCTCTGGGATACGACGATGGATCCCGCCACCCGGCGCCTGCAGCGCGTGACGGTGGAGGACGGCGCCGTGGCCGACCGCGTGTTCTCGACCTTGATGGGAGACGCCGTGGAGCCGCGCCGCAAGTTCATCGAGCGCAACGCGAAGTACGCAACCATCGATGCGTAGCGCGCCGGGGAGGATGCACGGCCACGTACCCGCAGCAACATGTTGGACCATTCCGATCGACAGGATGCCCCCGACGTTTCCGTCGTCGTGCCCGTGTACGACGAAGCGGATTCCCTGACCGAACTCGCCGGGGAAATCCGGTTTGCGTGCGAGGGCGCCGGGTACCGCTTCGAAATATGGTTCGTCGACGACGGGTCGCAGGATGCTTCCTGGCAGGTCGTCGAGACCTTGCACAAGGAGGACGCCCGGATTGCCGGCCTGCGGCTTCGGCGCAACTACGGGAAGTCGGCGGCCCTGGCCCTGGGGTTCGAGCAGGCCCGGGGAAAATACGTCGTGACGATGGACGCCGATCTGCAGGACATGCCTGCGGAGATACCGGGGCTGATCGCCCGGATCGAAGAAGGGTTCGACCTGGTGAGCGGCTGGAAGAAGACGCGGCGCGACCCGCTGAGTAAACGGGCGCCCAGCAAATTCTTCAATTGGGTGACGCGGATCATTTCCGGGGTCCGGCTGCACGATTTCAATTGCGGGCTGAAGGCGTATCGCCGGGAGGTGGTGAAAAGCGTGCGCGTCTATGGGGAATTGCACCGGTACATCCCGCTGCTGGCCAAATGGGAAGGGTACGATCGGATATCCGAACTCCCGGTGGAACACCGCGCGCGGCGCTACGGGCATAGCAAGTTCGCCCTGGACCGGTTCATCAAGGGCTTTCTGGACCTGATTTCCGTGACCTTCCTGACCCGGTTCGCCGTCCGTCCGATGCACTTCTTCGGCGCGTTCGGCACGCTGGCGTTTTTTGTCGGGTTTGTGCTGTCCCTGTGGCTGTCCATCGACAAGATCGCGTTCGGGAATCCTATCGGGGACCGGCCGTTGCTCCTGCTGGGGGCGCTGATGATGGTGGTGGGCGTGCAGATGTTCACGACGGGCCTGATTGGCGAAATGATCGTCCGGCCCCGGATGGAGCGCACCGATTCGTACCGCGTGATGGCTACCCTGCCCCCGGCGGACTGAATCAGAGTATCCTTATGGCAGCCGAGACGTCCGAACGAACCCGACGGCAGATCGCTCTGGTGGGGCCGGCTGCGCCTTTCCGGGGGGGGATTGCGCAGTTCACCGACACGGTGGCGGCAGGGCTTCGGGATCGCGGCTGGCCGGTGTACATGGCGACATTCGGGCGGCAGTATCCGGGGTTTCTTTTTCCCGGAACGTCGCAATTCGATCCGGGCCGGGCGCCGGCGCCGGGTACGCACCGGCTGATCGACTCCATACGACCGGGCACCTGGGGCGCTGCGGCGAAGGCGATTGCGGAGCAGGACCCGGCGGCCGTCGTGTTCCAGTACTGGACGCCCTTTTTTGCGCCTG
>JANQSQ010000631.1 GCA_028283985.1 Rhodothermales bacterium
ATTCGCCGCTGTTCGCGGATACGCTCTTGCAGAAGAGTCCGGGGCCTCCTGCGCAATTGCAGTAATTTGGCGGTCAGATAATCGGGGTTCTCCGGTTCGATCCGGATAGCCTCGTCCAGCGCATCCTCAGCCTTTTCCCGATCGGATAAAGGAGTTTCGGTATACAGGCGGGCAAGCAGGTAATGTGCTTCCGCCCGATCCGGATCCGACTCCGTGATGTGCAGCAGGACCTGCTCGGCTTTTTCGTACGCTCCTTCCTGAAAGGCCGAGAGGCCTTCCTCCATGTCGTGATCCGCCGATTGGGCGTATCCGGCATGCGACAGGAAAAAAAAGCCGAGAAGGAGAACGATGTGGCGCGTGCGCATTACAAGCAGAAGCGATATACGTACTCGCAGCGGTCAGCGTACCGCTTATGCGGTTAAGGATACTCTGACCAAAACCACTTCGCTCAGCACTTCACTTTCGTGCGTAAAGGGCATCATGATAAATCAGCAGAAAACACTGCGGATTCGGTGCGTCGCAGACATGAAGCGCCCTTCGGGAGGCCGGGAGGGGCACGCTGGCCGCGTCATTCCTTGCCAACGCACCCCTCCCGGCCTCTGAGTTTTGCGGACTTAATCAGAGTATCCTTAAAATATGTGTCCTTGGGGTAATGGTTCCACTCAGGAGGCGTCTTCTTTCTCCCGCAAGATGCGGACGAACCGCCGTTTGCCCGCCTTGATTACGAACGAAGGGCCTGCATGCACATCCACTTCCAGCCGCACGTCCGAGATCTTCTCTCCGTCGATGGAGACGGCATGTTGCGTAATGAGACGCCGTGCCTCCCCGTTCGACCTCGTCAGCCCTGTCCGGGTCATCAAATCAAGAATACCCATTCGAGGCCCCTCATCCACTGCAAACCGGACGCTTTCCATATTCTCCGGCATGCCCCCCTGGATCACGGTTTTTTCGAAGTGGTTGCGCGCGTTGTCTGCTGCATCGTCGCCGTGGTACATGCTCGCGATGGTCCACGCAAGCCGGTGTTTCGTGTTTCGGGGCTCCCGTTTCGCCGCGGCTTCTATCGCCGGCAGTTCTTCGGTCGGGACGTTGGTAGCCAGTTCGAACCAGGGGTAGATAAGGTCATCCGGAATGGAAAGGGTCTTCCCGTAGATTTCCCCAGGGGGTTCCGAGATTCCGATATAGTTATCGAGCGACTTGGACATTTTCTCAACACCGTCCGTGCCGGGAAGAATAGGCATCATGATGCATACCTGCGGCTCCATCTTTTCGGATTGCTGCACTGCCCGGCCTACGAGCAAATTAAATTTCTGATCTGTGCCGCCCAGTTCGATGTCCGCCCGGATCGCTACCGAATCCTGTGCCTGGGCAAGAGGATACAGAAACTCATGGATGCCTATAGGTTCTCCGAACCTGTATCGTTTCTCGAAATCGTCGCGTTCGAGCATCCGGGCGACGGTATATTTCCCTGCCAGTTGAATCACATCGCTGAAGCTCAGATTCTCCAGCCACTCCGAATTGTAGACGATCCGGGTGCGTTCGGGGTCAAGAATACGCGATGCCTGTTCAAAGTAGGAACGTCCGTTTTCCCTGGTTTCCTCGACGGTGAGCGCCGGACGTTCCTGTGAACGCCCGCTTGGATCGCCGATCATTCCCGTAAAATCCCCTACGATAAGCACTGCCTGGTGGCCAATATCCTGGAACTGCCGCAGTTTACGGAGTACGACGGAGTGGCCCAGGTGCAGGTCGGGGCGACTTGGATCGCATCCCAACTTGACAACGAGCGGCTCGCACGTCTTTTCCGCCTTTCGCAGTTTCTCGATAAGCGCGTCTTGCGGGACTATTTCAGCCACGCCACGCTCGATCAGTGCAAGTTGCTTGTCAATCGGAGGAAATTTCATGGGTTTCAACGCCGAACACGGGGTACCCGCTCCATTCGCCGCTTTGCTTCCCGTTCGGCGACACTGGCTCGCCGGTCATACAATTTTTTCCCTTTACAAAGACCGACTTTCACTTTCGCATATCCGTTTCTCAAATAAACGGACAGCGGAATCACCGTATAGCCCTTTTGGGCGCAGGCCTTTTCCCATTTGAGGAGTTCCCGGCGATGTAGCAAAAGCTGCCGGGGGCGTACCGGCGAAGGTATTGTCGAGGCGTCGGCAAACTCATACGGAGCAATATGGCAGTCCATCAGCGTCATCGTCCCCCCCTCGATACGGCACCAGGCTTCCTGCAGGCTGATTTTTCCCTGCCGGACGGACTTTACTTCGCTGCCCCGCAATGCGATTCCCGCTTCGATCGTTTCCTCGACATGGTATTCGTAATACGCCTTGCGATTTTTTGTGACAGGAGTTATGTCTTCCAATTCCCTATCGTCTGGACGCGTCATGGATCTTCTCCTTGATACGTGCCGCTTTTCCGCGCCGGGACCGCAGAAAATAGAGCTTTGCCCGGCGCACGCGCCCCTCGCGAACACGCTCGATCTTCGCGATTTTCGGTGAGTAGAGCGGAAAAATACGCTCCACCCCTACCCCATTGGATATTTTGCGCACCGTAAACGTCCGCCCCGCCCCTGAACCTTGTTCGGCAATAACGACGCCCTGATACTGCTGGATACGTTCCTTATCCCCCTCGACTACGCGAAAGTGTACGTTCACCGTATCGCCGGGCTGGAATTCCGGCATATCGTCCCGAACCTGCGTCATTTCGACGAGATGTAATAGATCCGTAGCCATGGCGGTGTACCTCTGAAAGGATGATGTATAAATTACGATGATGTCTGGCGTGAATCAGGTTTCGGGATGCTGATTCGGTCTTCCGATAAATCCGGTCTTCGATGTTGCGTCAGGCGCCGCCGTTGCTGTTCTCTCCAGTGGGCAATTTCTCTATGGTTTCCGGAGCGTAAAACCTCCGGCACGCGCATGCCCCGAAATTCGGCGGGGCGCGTATACACCGGAGCTCCCAGCAATCCGTCCTGAAACGAATCGGACAATGCCGATTCGGCATCCCCCAGCACTCCCGGGATCAAGCGCACGATAGCATCTGCAAGGGCGAGCGCCGGGATTTCACCGCCGCTCAGGACATAGTCCCCCATGGATATTTCCCGAGTGACCAGCGCATCCCGGATCCGCTGATCTACTCCTATGTAATGTCCTGCCAGAAGTACAACGTGCTTCTGGAGAGACATTGCCGTAGCCGTTTCTTGCGTCAGCGTGTCGCCATCCGGCGTGAGATACACGATCTCATCAACGGATACGTCGCTTTCTGCCCGAATCGCCTCTATACACCGGAAAACGGGTTCCGGTTTCAATACCATGCCGGCGCCGCCCCCGTACGGGTAGTCGTCCACCTGCCGGTGTTTATCCAATGCGTACGTCCGGATGTCGTATACCCGGACGTCCACCAGGCCCTTATCCGCGGCCCGCTGGAGCACGCCGTGTTTCAGCACACTGGCAACCAGCTCAGGAAGTACGGTGACAATATCGATGCGCACGGTGTATTTCCTGTTTAAGGATACTCTGATTAAGTCCGCAAAGTTCAGAGGCTGAGAGGGGCGCTTCACGCCCGCGACGCCCCGAACCTGCAGTGTTTGTTGCTGATTTCAACGATGGAATCATGATATCCTTTACGCACGAACGCGAAGCGCTGATCGAAGCGGTTTTGATCAGAGTATCCTTTACTCATCAAGTAGTCCTTCGATAATGCGAAGGGTGATTTGTCCTGCCTGAAGATCAATGGCCGCCACGAATTCGGGAACAGCCGGCACCATGGCCGAAGATTGGCGGTCACGTGCAATCACGAGCATATCTTGCCCCGGCAAGTCCAGCACATCCTCTACCACGCCGATCCGGTCCCCATTTTCTTCGATAGCAGTAAGTCCGATCAGGTCACGAAGGTAAAATTCATCTGTGTCAAGGTCGGGGAGCGCATCCGCAGAGGCATACAGTAAAGCACCCCGCAATGTCTCGGCTGCTTCCCGCGAGTCGACGGTTTCCAGCTTGAGAATTACGAGCGGCCCCTTGCGGACGTGTTGATAGCGGACCCCCTGCACATTCGCAGGACGAGCCGTGTCGGGGGTCTGTCCGACATACAGCGCCGGCAATGCTTCGAATCTTGTCGGGTCGTCCGTTTCGGGGATTACCTTGATTTCGCCCGACAGCCCATGCGCCCGGTATACGCGTCCCAAAAGCAGGAGCGTATCGGTTGGGCTGGACTTTGTCATGAGATCAAGGAACGGGCGCGGAAGAAAGCGTTACTTTTCCGTCTTTTTCTTTTCCGCCTTTTTTTCGGGGGCATCGTCTTCCGCAGAAGCGGCTTCCGGCGCTTCCTCTTCAGTGCTGTCCGCTTTTCCGGCAGAGGTTGCCTCCGCTGCCTCAGCCGGCTCCTCGACAGCGGCTTCCGGCGCTTCCTCTTCGGTGCTGTCCGCTTTTCCGGCAGAGGTTGCCTCCGCTGCCTCAGCCGGCTCCGCCTCGGCGCTCGCGGCTGCATCCTGCTCTTTTTCGGCAGCAACAGCGGCCGCAGCCTTTTCTGCCTCGACACGTTCCTGGACCAGTTTCTTTTTAGCTGCCTCCGCCTCCTCTTTTGCTTTTTCCTGTTCTTCCGCCCGGCGTTTTGCTCTGTCTGCTTCCTGCCTGACCACAAGTTTCTTTTCCTCATCCAGCGCTTTCTGGCGGCGGGTTTGCGCCGTTTCTTTTACGGAAGCCGCCCGCTTCGCTGCATGTCGCTCGCGATGCTCCGTTACCGCCTGGAGTATCTCTGCTTCCGATTTCCCTTTGAGGCGAAGGTGCCGCTCCAGTAAAATACCTTCCCGACTCAGCAGATTACGCACCGTATCGGATGGCTGCGCTCCGTGCGAAAGCCAGTAATGGATCCGTTCTACGTTAAGATCCACTGCAGAGGGCTTAACGAGAGGGTTGTAATTGCCGAGTTTTTCGATATAGCGACCGTCACGCGCGCGACGCGAATCGGCGGCGACTATAGTCCAGAGAGGAAGTTTCTTGCGCCCCATACGACGCAAACGAAGTCTGACTGCCACGGTGTGAGCCTCTTGATTCCGATGATTGATTCAGTGTGGTGCGTAAAGCGGAGTTTTTACTGTTCCTTTCTGCAATAACGATGCTATGCCCGGCCTGCTAACCTGGCAAGGTCTACCGACCTTTTTGCATCCGTCATACGCGAAACGGTTTTCATCATCCTTTTCATATCTTTGAACTGCTTGAGCAGTTGATTCACGTCACGCACCTCTCTTCCACTGCCCCGCGCGATCCGGCGGCGGCGGCTTCCGTTCAGTATGGACGGGTGGCGACGTTCCTCGGGCGTCATAGAAAGGATAATGGCTTCAATGTGTACGAAGGCGTTGTCGTCAATATTCAGATCGCCCATCTGACGACTCATGCCCGGGATCATCCCGGCAATCTCGCTGAGTGATCCCATTTTTCGAATTCGCTGGAGTTGCTCATAGAAATCGGCCAGATCGAAATCCTGCGAACGTATCTTTTTGCGTAGTTGCCCGGCCTGTCGGTCGTCGAATTGCTCCTGGGCTTTTTCGACGAGCGAGACCACATCGCCCATACCGAGGATGCGTCGCGCAATACGATCCGGGTGAAACGGCGTAAGGGCCTCCACTTTTTCGCCCGTGGAAGCGAATTTGATCGGTTTCTGCACGACTGAGCGTATGGACAGCGCCGCACCGCCGCGCGTATCTCCATCGAGCTTGGAAAGCACGACGCCGTCGAAGTCAAGGCGTTCATTGAAAGCAAGCGCCGCCTGGACGGCATCCTGCCCTGTCATGCTGTCCACCACAAAGAGAATTTCGTCCGGGTCTACGGCGTGCCGGATGTCCGCCACTTCGGTCATCATTTCTTCGTCCACATGAAGCCGCCCTGCGGTGTCTACGATGACGATGTCGCGGGCAGCGCGCCGGGCTTCCCGAATGGCTTCGCGCGCTACGCGCACCGCGTCCCGGACGGGTTCTCCATCCTGCATCACAGAATAAACCGGTATATCAATGGAGTGGGCCAGCGTCTCGAGGTGCGCTACCGATGCCGGGCGATATACATCCGCCGCCGCCAGT
>JANQSQ010000638.1 GCA_028283985.1 Rhodothermales bacterium
ACGATGTCGAACTTCGCGGCGTCGGTTCCTTCGAGCGTGTACGTCAGGGGATCGTTGTCGTCGTCGTCCGCGGTCACCGCGTCGCCGATGTCCGACGCCGTCGAGACGGTCGCGTTGCCGATGGTCTCGTCGAAGCTGCGGGTCGCCGTCGCGTCGGAGAATTCCGGCGCGTTGTTGGTCTGAGCCTCTGCGGCCGGTGCAGCGAACGCAGCGCCCAAGGCGAAGAGCAGCATCGCCGCGCTGGCTCTCGCGGCAGGCGCCCGGCGCGCAATCCCGTTCGGCATTCCCGAAACAGCCCGGCGTCCGCTTCGCTTCCTCCGCTTTCCAACAGGTATGCTATCTTTCTCTTTTCGACGCCCGTTGCATGCGCATATGCGTGCGGCCATGTCGTATTTATTGCACACATTTTTATGACCGCGCGACATAGCCATGACGAGAAAAAGAAAATGTGTAATGTGTATCGAAATTCACATCCGGATTCCTTATGATTCCGGATGTAAAAAAACTTCATCAGGTGCTTTTCAACGGGGCTGGAGTAATAACAGAAAGAACACGCCTGGAGTACCCCTAAACTCCAAGGGGTCTCAAGAATTATAGGCCACTCGTATACAGGCATCAAGCGCCTTCGATAAAATTGGGAGTTATTGACAACTTTCGGAATTCCAGGAATCTCCGAAGAGAATCCAGGTTACGGGCCATTCGTATCCTGATACCAGGCGCCTTCCACAAAATTGGGAGTTATTGACAACTATTGAAATTTCAAAAATTCCCGGAGGCAACTCAAATTGCACGTCATTCGTAATATACAGGCATCAAACGCCTTCGATAAAATTGGGAGTTATCGATAACTTTTGAAATTCTAACAATTATCAGAGATAACCAGGTTACACGCCATTCGTATCCGGATACCAGGCGCCTTCCATGGCATTGGGAGTTATTGACAACCCTTGATAAAGCAGGCCTGCTTATGGAGTTATTCTCTCTTGATCCCGGTTCTACGCTCCCACCACGGCGAATATCGCGTGGGCGAGTGTATCCTGCATAATTGTGTACGTTGAAATTGTCTACCGCAGAAGGGTCATCTTGCGCACCCTCGCTTCTCCGTTTGCCGTCAGCCGGTAGACGTACGTTCCCGTCGGAAGCCCGTCCGCATGGAAACGCGCCGTATGCCGTCCCTGCGGTTTTACGCCGTCCACAAGCACGGCCACCGTTCTTCCGGTCATATCGTACACGGCGAGGCGGACATGGCCCGCTTGCGCAAGCGCGTAGTCGATGGTCGTCTGCGGATTGAACGGATTCGGATAGTTGCCCATGAGCGTCAATTCCGTCGGGATTTCCTCGCGCTCCGTACTCGTTGGCCCGATTCGGCTCAGGCGCACCGTGATCTCGGTGCCGGCATCGGTCGGCTCGACGGCGCGGGCGGGCCGGTCCATGGCGCCCCGAAGCAGCCGTACGTCGGACAGCGCCCCCGTCTCCCCGACATAGAGTTTCCCTCCCGTCCATTGCCATGTGTCGGCGCTGAATGTTGCCTCGCTCAGCGGCAGGTCTATCTCCCCGGAGTACGTCTGCATGTGCAGCGTCAGTTCGGCCCCGTCGGAGGGCAGGTTCGGGGTGGTGGCGATACCCAGTCCGCCGACGGTCCCGACATCGACGATCCGGGTTATCGTGTAGTTCGCGCCGAGGTGCTCGAAAGTGAGCGGCGTGAGGCTGCCGACGCTGTCCGAGGCCGCGAACCCTGCCGATTCCGGGAAGCCGTCCGCATTCAGGGTATGGCCTACGGTCAGCGTGCCGCACCAGACCGATTCGGGGCATGCGGCGGCGGCCGGCGCCACCTCGTAGGTTTCGTCGCTGGCGAGCGTCTCGGCGTTGTTCGCATCGTCGGTGAAGGCGACGCGGACTTCGAGTTTCATATTTTGGTCGCTCGAAGTGGTCGTGTAGGCGCTCGACGCGGCGCCCGGAATGGGCGTTCCCGCCCGGAGCCACTCGTAGGCGTAGCCGGGGCTTGTGAGCCCGTCGGCATCCTGGATGTCCGCCGTCGAGGCCGTAAGCGTCATGCCCACCTGCGCCGGACCCGAAAGCGTCGGGCTTCCGGTGGCGGGGGCGTTGCCCCCGGTGCCGGTCGAGCCCGTCGAGCCCGTTCCCGAGGGCGACCACGGGCCGTCTCCGTTCGCGTTCGTCGCCCGCACCTGCACCT
>JANQSQ010000002.1 GCA_028283985.1 Rhodothermales bacterium
TCGACCGCTTTCGACGATTTAAGCACCTTAACCGCGAGGCAGGCGGAGATCGCGACGTCGCTCACGATGCCGTATCTCATGCGTCCGTTTCGCGGGATCGATGCTTCGCTTCCCCTGTACGATGTCCGCACACGCCTGACGCTGAGCCTGCTCACGGCCCGGCGCGACGATTTCGGTCTCATCATCCGCGCGCGCGGCAATGCCCGGTACCGTCTGGAATTGCGTCATACGGAGAACTTGACTTCTTTGCTGGACGTGGTGGACGTGAGCCTGAGCAACCCCGACACGCTGCGGAATTTCCGGGACGATATTCTGAACGATCTGCTCGATCCGGTTTCCGACCCGGTTCAGCAGGCGCAGATACTTGAGGATTACACGGTGCCGCAAATCAATACGGCGGTCCGGTATGCGCTGCGTTCGGCCAACGCGAATCCGCTCCGGCGCGACCGGGGATATAGTATCGAGGCGTCGGCGGAGTTGGGCAATACCGTGCCTTATCTGCTGGACCGTTTCGCCTATTCTCCCGGTACGGTGGAGGGCTATCTTCCCGGGCTTTCCCGCTTTTCTTCCGGCGAGGCGTCCGATCGGCTTCTATACCGGCGCTATGTGCGTTTCGCCAGCGATTTCCGCTTGTATCATGCGGTGAATGCTTCTTCCGTCGTTGCGCTGAAGTTCATCGGCGGCATTGCGCATCCCCTGGGCAGTACTACGGGGCTGGTGCCGTTCGGTCAGCGGTTCTATATCGGCGGCGGCACAAGCGTGCGGGGCTGGGACTGGCGGGAACTGGGTCCTGGCGGCGCCCGATTCCAGTCTGTGCAGGATGCCGGAGAAGGCACGAACATCCTTGGCGGGGACATCAAACTGGAAGCAGGCGTGGAGGTGCGGCGCATTCTTCTCCACTCATTTCTCGGCATGGACTGGATCGGCGCATTCTTTGTGGATGCCGGCAACGTATGGTTCGGCCCTCGCAATCCCGGCTTCGGGGAGGATGTATCCGGGAAACTGGATGGGCGCTTCCGATTCGATTCGTTCTATCGCCAGATAGGCGTCGGATCCGGGATAGGCTTCCGGCTGGACGTGCAATATCTGATTGTGCGCTTCGATCTCGCCGTGAAAGTCTACGATCCCCGTCGTCCGGATTTGGGAGCATTCCCCGACGGCCTTGGGGAACGCCGGTGGCATATAATGTTGGGGCACGCTTTTTAACGACCTGGCCGTTTTTCATCCAGTCCACCTCGTTCCTGCGGTGCGTTCTGTTCCCGGTTTAATTATGCTTGCTGCCCTGTTCCTGCTCGAAAGCGTTGCGGTTCCCGTGGAGTATGGCGTCCGTTTTTTCCGCATATTCGGCAAGGCGCGTGATTGCCGATGCAGCCGGCGCATTGTATGAATTTGCAGACAAGGCAGTGAGGTAACGACATCGTAGAGCGGGGAGCGCATATCGAACTGTCTATCGATAAATTCGCCGACGGGGGCAGGTCTCTTGCTCGTGTGGACGGGTTTGTGATTCTCGTTCCCTGGGCTGTACCGGGAGATCGCGTGCGCGCCCGGGTGTACAAAAAGAAAA
>JANQSQ010000006.1 GCA_028283985.1 Rhodothermales bacterium
CGGCGGTATGAACGGAGCCTCGGGTGTGGAGGCGCTTATCTCCAACCCGGCGGCGATTCTGGTCAATCCGAGTACGACAGCTATGTTCAGCCGCATGAATTATGTGGCGGACGTGGGCGTCAACTACTTCGGGGTGACTCAGCGATTCGGCGCAAGCAACATCGGGCTTACCGTTACGAACTGGGACTACGGGGATATCCCTGAGACAACGGTAGAGAACCCCGAAATCGATCCGAACAATACCTGGTCGGCCGCCACGATTGCCGTAGGGCTCACGTACGGGCGCCAGTTGACCGATCGTATCGCAGCGGGGATTACCTTCAAGGGACTCAGTCAGCGTATTGACGATATCGATGCCCGCACCGTGGCGCTCGATGCCGGAATGACCTACATCGTGGGCGAGTCGGGGCTGCGTTTCGGCGTTAGCCTGCGCAACTTCGGTCCGCAGTTCAGTTTCGATGGCGTGGGTCTTCAGGATCCTATCGTCACGGCGAGCCCCGCCGGGACGTATGAGGTGCCGGGCGAAATCCGGGATGTGCGCTCGGAGTTGCCCTCCATGCTGAATTTTGGCGCCGTGTACGAGAGCCAATTCAGCAATGATTTTACGGCTACGGTCCTGGCGAACTTCCGGTCGAATTCGTACGATGTGAACCAGTATGCAGGGGGCCTCGAATTGGCCTTCCAGGGGTTGCTTTTCATGCGCGCCGGGCTGGATGTATCCAGCGAGCAGGAACTGGTGCATTGGGCGGAATGGAATGTGGGAGCCGGTCTTGCGCTTCCGATCGGTCCAAGCCGGTTGATGGTCGATTATGCCTACCGTCCTTCGAAGGTGTTTAACAGCGTCAACGTTTTTGCTGCGTCGTTCACGCTCTGAACGGAACGCAGATTTCATGGTTGAAAAGGGGCAGGCCGCCGGTGCGGTCTGCCCCTTTTGTCATCGGGCCGTTTATTAACGACGATGCGCTGCTTCATCATTTTTCTCCCGGTCGCGCTCGCATGGGGTGTGGTTACCTCCGGATGCGGCTCCGGCGCGCCGGATGTGCGGGATGCCGCGCAGGATGCGGAAGATGCCGCGGATGGGGAAATTCGTTTCCGGAACCTGTCTGGCGAATTTACGGGAGATGAAGCCTGTTTCGACTGTCATGAAGAACAGTACCGGGGGTTCCGGGAGCACGGGATGGCGAATTCGTTCTATCCCATGCGTTCCGCCGCCGTGGTCGAGGATTTTACCGGCGTAACGGTGCAGGACCCGAACCGGGGCCTCTTTTATCGTCCGTACCGGGAGGGAGATCGTTTTTGGCTCGAAGAATTCCGGAGAGGGCCGGATGGCGGCAAAACGCATAGCCTGATCCGTGAAATAGAATACGTAGTGGGTAGCGGCACAGCCGCGCGTACGTATCTGGTAGAAGAGGGGGGGCGCTATTTTGAACTACCCCTTACGTGGTATACCCAGGGAGAGAAGTGGGACCTCAGCCCCGGATACGAGGTGTCCAATTCCCGCTTTGACCGGCTCATTCCGGATCGCTGTATGGCCTGCCACAACAGCTATCCGCACTCGACGCCGTTTGCGGAAGGCAAATACGAGGAGGTGCCGTATGGCATCGGATGCGAGCGGTGCCACGGTCCCGGTTCCGTGCATGTGGAGGCCCGGCTTGCGTCCCCGGAACCGGCGGGCGATATCGACGAAACGATCGTCAACCCCGCGCATCTTTCTCTCGAACGCCGGCTGGATGTGTGCCAGCAATGCCACTTGCACACGACGGTATCGATGCTGCGGGACGGGCGCACCGCTTATGATTACCGCCCCTCCCGTCCGCTTTCCGAACACATGACGTTTTATGTGTCGGATGCACCGGATTCGGGGGATGAAATTGACGCCATCTCCCATGCGGATTTAATGAAGAAGAGCGCATGTTTTATCGAGACGCAGACCTGGGAAAAGCCCATGGATTGCATGACCTGCCACAATCCGCACGAGGCATTCCGGCTGGCCGGCCCCGATTATTTCAACGCTACCTGTATGACCTGCCACGATACGGCGGCTCTGCAGGCTTCGTTGCCTTCGGAGGCTTCGCGCGCCGCGCATACGGAAGACGCCTATTGTTTTTCATGCCATATGCCGAAGGCGGCCGTTGAGGGAACGCCGCACACCTCGTTTACGGATCATCGTATTCGCGTAGTTCGGGAACGGGAGGATGCTGCTGCAGATGCTGCATCTGATGTAGCA
>JANQSQ010000032.1 GCA_028283985.1 Rhodothermales bacterium
GCAGGATGTGGGCAAAGGAATCTTTATGCAATAACGGCATTTAAATCAAATCCTGTCCGGGATCCAGTGCGGCGCTTCTCTGCTTTGCGCCTCTGTGGAAACTCTGTGGATTGTGAAATCCGTCCTGTCGATAAAAAAACCTTGGATTTGCACTTGCATAACGGTTTTATAACTTCGTTATTATACACTCCGGCTTTAGCCTCTGTACGGTTGGGCCGGAAGGGCAAACGGTAGTCCGTTATTTTTCGATCTGTTCGCCCGTTTTTCCCGATTGGTCAGGAATAGCGGCATATAACGTCAAGGAAGGAGCAGCGATTATGAGCATATTCCCCCAGGACAAATTTATCTCTGATACTCCCGACAAAGAGGCCTCGTCCGGCCTGTTCTCCGGATTGAGGGCCGATGACGCGAAATCCGTGGAGGGACCTCGCGAGGCAGGCGCCGCGGCGTTCGCGCGCGAGCAATTTGCCGGGGGCTTGCATATAGAACGGGTTTTTTCCGAGGAAGGGCGCTCGCCTTTCGACACCCTTGCATGGGATCGGCGCGATGCGGCTATCAGAAATCAGCAGGGCGAAGCGGTCTTCGAGCAGAAAGAGGTGGCTTTTCCGGAATCCTGGAGCCCTCTGGCGACGAACGTGGTGGCCAGCAAATATTTTTATGGGGATGTAGAACGATCAGGAACGGATCCTTCGAAGGGGGGGCGCGAGAACTCGCTCCGACAGCTCATTCATCGCGTCACGCGCACGATCGCCGACTGGGGAACGGAGCAGCATTATTTCGCCACCGAGGAAGACGGCGAACGCTTCTACGATGAACTTACCTGGCTTTGCCTGCATCAATACGGCGCGTTCAACAGTCCGGTATGGTTCAATGTCGGCCTGTATCAACAATACGGCATCCGCGATTCGGGCGGCAAGAAGATATCCGGATGGAATGAAAGCAAGGGCAGGGCGGTCCCCGTGGACCCCTACCGGCGCCCGCAGGCTTCCGCCTGCTTCATCATATCGGTGGAAGATTCCATCGACGATATCTGGCAGTTGATGGGGGAAAGCGCCCGGCTTTTCAAATTCGGGTCGGGGGTAGGCGCGGACTGGTCGAAGCTGCGTTCCTCCAGAGAAAAACTTTCCGGCGGCGGGCAGCCGTCCGGGCCTGTCAGCTTCATGCGCGTACAGGATGCTACCGGCGGGACCATCAAGTCCGGGGGCAAGACGCGCCGTGCAGCCATCATGCAGACGCTGAAGTCCTGGCACCCGGATATTCTCGAATTCGTTACGGCGAAGCAGGAAGAAGAACGGAAGGCCTGGGCGCTGATCGAGGAAGGCTACGACGGTTCGTTCAATGGCCCGGCGTACGGCAGCGTGGCTTTCCAGAACGTCAATCAGTCCGTGCGCGTGGACGATGACCTCATGCATTCCGTGCAGTCCGGAAGTTCGTACGACCTTCGGGGCGTGCTCGGCGATGAAGTGATCGATACCATTTCCGGAAAAGATGTGCTCCGCAAGATATCCGAAGGCACCCATGTGTGCGGCGATCCGGGCGTGCAATACGAGGATACGATCCAGCGGTGGCATACCTGCAAGGATTCGGGACCGATCAATTCGAGCAATCCCTGCTCGGAATACATGTTCCTCGACGATTCGGCCTGCAATCTGGCCAGTCTGAATCTTCGCAAATTTCAACGGGAAGACGGTTCGTTCGATGTCGAGCGCTACCGTGCGGCGACGCGCATATTTATCACGGCGCAGGAGATTCTGGTAGATAACGCCGGGTATCCGTCGCGCGCAATCGCCGAGAACTCCCATGCCTACCGTCCTCTCGGACTCGGTTTCGCCAACCTCGGCGCTTTGCTGATGGCGATGGGGCTTCCCTATGACAGCGACGAAGGCCGCGCTGTAGCCGGAGCGCTGATGGCGATCGAGCATGGCGAAGCGTATGCCCGCAGCGCCGAGATCGCCGCCAACCCCAAAATCGGACCGTTTGCGGGGTTTGCCCCAAACCGCTCGTCCATGCTCGAGGTGATGCGCATGCACGCTGCGGCGGTCGATGAAATCCATACCGGTTGCCCGGATTATCTCCTTGAAGCCGCCCGTGAAACGTGGACGTACTGTATCGCTGCCGGCGAGCAGTTCGGGTACCGGAATGCGCAAGCCACGGTATTGGCGCCGACCGGCACGATCGGGTTCATGATGGATTGCGACACGACGGGCGTCGAACCGGATATCGCGCTGGTCAAATACAAACTGCTTGCCGGGCAGGGCGACGGGATGATGAAGATCGTAAACCGCAGCGTGCCCGAAGCGCTCGCCCGCCTCGGCTACCCGTCTCCGGAAATCGATGCGATCATCCGGTATATCGACGAGAACGATACCATCGAAGGCGCCCCGGCGTTGCGCGAAGAACATCTTCCTGTGTTCGACTGCGCTTTCAAACCGTTCAAGGGGGAGCGTTCCATTCATCACATGGGCCACATCCGGATGATGGCGGCCGTGCAGCCTTTTATCTCCGGCGCCATTTCCAAGACGGTCAATATGCCCGAAAGCGCAACGGTCGAGGAGATCGCCGACGCCTATGTGCAGGGCTGGGAACTGGGCCTGAAAGCCCTTGCGATTTACCGCGAAAATTCCAAGCGGAGCCAGCCGCTCTCGACATCCAGGGGCGGCAATACCAGAAAAAGCCAGGGATGGGATGAGGAATCTTCCGGCGACGGGATGGCGACGTCCGAACCGGAAATCACCGAAAAGATCGTGTATCAGCCGATCCGCAAGCGGCTTCCCGACGAACGTCCTTCCATGACGCACAAATTCTCCATCGCCGGACACGAGGGCTACCTGCATATCGGGCTGTATCCCGACTCGCGCATGCCCGGGGAAATCTTCATCACGATGGCGAAGGAAGGCTCTACGATTTCCGGGCTGATGGATGCGTTTGCGACCTCGATATCCATCGCGCTGCAGTATGGCGTTCCGCTGGCTGATCTCTGCAACAAGTTCAGCCACATGCGCTTCGAGCCGAACGGCTTTACGCAAAACAAGGAGATCCCGATCACGAAGTCGATCATGGATTACATCTTCAGGTACCTGTCCCTGAAGTTTATGCGGGTGCATAAGCATGAGGAAGAGGAGGTCGACAATGGTCTTTCCAGCGAAGGGGAATCTCCTTCCGGCAATGCAGCCCAGCCCCAACTTCAGCTCCAGCCCCAGGCTCAGATGCAGACGCAGCTTTCCGCACCGCCCGAGCCTGTGGATGCGCTCGTCGGCAGCACGGTGGAGGCGTTCATGGAGGCTATGGAGGGGAGCCGTTCAGCCACTTCGAGCGAGACTACCTTCCGTAATCAGGAAGACAGTCCGGCCTGTCCCAACTGCGGCTCCATCACGGTCCGCAGCGGCGCGTGCTATTCGTGCCCCAACTGCGGTTCCACCAGCGGGTGCGGGTGATTCGGAGCGGATCGGGGCGCTGATTTTCGCCTACGGAAAAATGCCCATCTGGTTGTAGAGCACGGCGATCTTGTTGATGGCGCTCACGAAGGCCGCCGTGCGCAGATCGGTCTTCAACCGTTTCGAGATGTCGTAAATCTCGTTGTAGGCGAAAACCATGGTCTCTTCGAGCCCCGAATTGACGATGTCGATTTCGTCGGCTCCCTTGCCAATCGTGGTAAGCACTTCCGGTGAGAGCGCTTTTCCTGTCGCGGTTTCGATGGCTGAAAGCATTTTTTGCTGCGTATTGCTTTCGAACCGCTTGCTCATGCGCCCGAACCGCACGTGAGACAGGTTTCGCAGCCATTCGAAGTACGATACGGTGACCCCGCCGGCGTTGAGATACAGATCCGGCAGCAAGAGCACATTTCGTTTCCGAAGTATCTCGTCGGCTTCCGAGGTGGTCGGTCCGTTTGCCGCTTCCGCAATGATCCGCGCCTTGATACGTCCCGCATTCTCTCCTGAAATCTGTCCCTCGAGGGCGGCGGGCAGCAGGATGTCGCAATCCAGTTCAAGCGCTTTCTCGGAAGGTTGGGTCATGCGCCCCTCCGGAAATCCCTCGATGGCGCCGTGTTCCTGTCGCCAGGCGCCTACTTCCCGTACGTTCAGCCCGTCCTCCTTGACGAGGGCGCCGTTCATCTCCGCAATGCCCACGATGAGGGCGCCTGCACCCTGGAGGTAGTACGCCGCGTGGAATCCGACATTGCCCAGGCCCTGCACGACGACGCGTTTCCCTTCCAGCCCGGCTTCCAAACCGAGCGCTTTCATTGCTTTTTTGTCGCTGCATGCCTCGCGGATACCGAAAAAGACTCCTCTGCCCGTAGCCTCCCTGCGCCCGTGCACTCCTCCATGACCGACCGGTTTTCCGGTCACGCAGGCCGCCGCATCGAGCGGATTATCCGACAGTTGATTATAGGTGTCGAAAATCCATGCCATTTCCTGGGCCCCGGTCCCGTAATCCGGAGCGGGTACGTCAACACCCGGTCCCATGAAGTTCTTTCGAACCAGTTCAAACGTGTAGCGCCGGGTAATCCGCTCCAGTTCGCTGGGCGAGAACTGTTTCCGGTCGATTTTGACGCCGCCCTTGGCCCCGCTGAAAGGCACATCGACCACGGCGCACTTGTAGCTCATGAGGGAGGCCAGCGCCACCACCTCGTCTCTTGATACGGTGGGCGCATAGCGGATACCGCCCTTTGCCGGCTGCTTGTGATGGCTGTGCTCGGCGCGGAACGCCTGAACGACATGGATGGACCCGTCATCCCGCACAAGGGGAAATTCCATCGCATAGACGCTGTTACACATGCGAATTTGTTCGAGAAGCCCTTTGGGGTGGTTCGTGAGTCGGGCCGCTTTCATAAACGACCGGTTTACGTCCCCCAGAAAATCTGCTGTGTGCGACATACGGGAAACCCTTTTTTCGGACAAAGGAACGGGTGTTTACCAGGGCAGGCATGCGGATCGCATGCGCCCGCAGGCATAATGTTACGATGGAGTTACGACAAATATGCAGCGGGTTCCCGGACAAAATATGGAACCTCTGAATAAATCCGGAAAGTTCAGAGGCTTGCGAGGCGCGCGCTGGCAAGGAATGACGAAGCGATGTGGCAGGCCCCACATAATGAGGAATGGCACAGCCAGCGCGCGCCTCGCAGCCTCCCGAAGGGCGCTTCACGTCCGCGACGCCCCGAATTCGCAGTGTTTTTCGCTGATTTCAACGCTGTTATCATGTTGTCCTGTTTGTGCGAACGTGAAGCGCTGATCGAAGTGGATTTATTCAGAGGTTCCATAAATAATTCGTTGGCCAGG
>JANQSQ010000075.1 GCA_028283985.1 Rhodothermales bacterium
GCCGCTCGCTTATGTGGCTGGGCCACACTGCGCTCGCGGCGCCTGGCCTGGCAGGAAAACAGGCCCCGCAGAGCGCCGCTGCATAGTGGTAACAGGCCCAGGAAGAAAGCCCTGTACCCGGTCGAGTACAGGGCTTTTTCTTTGGAATAAAAAGATGCCTTCGTCATCATATACGATAAGGAAGCGCCATGACCCATCCATTAGGAAAACCCACCGGAGTGAAGGGGCGATATACTTGTATCGCCGATTCGATCTCTGCCAGGGAAGAAATATCTGTCGGACACCACGTTGTCGTTGAATCCGGAGTATGCATCGGCTCGCACACTCGTATAGGACACCATACCGTCATCGCCCGTAATGTACAAATCGGCGAGGGGTGTGAAATCGGCAGACATGTCGTCATCCACGAAGGGGTACAGATAGGGAACGGCGTCCGGATCGATGACGGCGCCGTCATTGGCAAACAGCCTATGGCTGCGCCGAACAGTGCGGTAACCCGAAAACGAAAGCAGCCTCCTTGTCGCATCGGATCAGGATGTCTGATCGGCACAGGGGCTGTCCTGTATGCGGGTTGCGTGCTGGAAAAACATGTATTGATAGCAGATCTGGCTACAATCCGCGAAGAAGTAACGATTGGAAACCATACCATCGTTGGGCGCGGCGTCGCTATCGAAAACGAATGCGCCATTGGGCAGTACTGCAAAATCGAAACGAACGCATATATCGCCGCGTACTCCGCGGTGGAAGATCGTGCATTCGTAGCTCCGGGCGTTCTCACGAGCAACGATAATTTCCTGGGCCGCACGAAGGAACGTTTCCGGTACTTCAAGGGGGCCGTCATACGCCGGGGCGCCCGCCTCGGCGCCGGAGCGGTAATATTGCCCGGGATGGAAATCGAAGGGGATGCTGTCGTCGCCGCCGGGGCCCTTCTTACCAAAAATGCCGCAGCGCGTACGATCTACGCAGGGATTCCCGCGCGTACGCACCGCACCGTTCCGGAAGAGCAACTGCTCGAGAATCAGGGATGGGAGGACGTATAGCGCACATCCCCCTGCACGTTTGACTCCGACATACCGCAACCAGGCACAGCTTGCCCGATCTGAAATGAACGTCAAGATGGCAGATCTGCGCGGTCAATACGAAATGATCGCACCCGAGATCGACAAGGCTATCCGATCGGTTCTGGAACATGCGGCCTTCATACGGGGCCGGGAAGTGGATGAACTGGAATCCGAATTGGCCGATTACCTCGACGTATCGCATGTTCTCGGCGTCGCAAATGGAACAGACGCCCTGCAAATCGCCATGATGTCCCTCGGCATCGGACCCGGGGATGAAATCATCACCTCTGCATTCACGGTCTTTGCAACGGCCGAGGCAGGGGTCTTGCTGGACGCCACGCCCGTCTTCGCCGACATCGATTCCCGAACCTTCAACATCGACCCCGAATGCGTCGAGGCATTGATCACGCCGCGTACGAAAGCCATCGTGCCGGTGCACCTGTTCGGACAACCTGCAGATATGGCGCCCATTATGGAAATCGCCCGCAGACATGGATTGGGCGTCATCGAGGACAACGCACAGTCCATCGGCGCAGAATACCGGGGTCAAAAAACCGGATGCATCGGCGACATCGGGTGTCTTTCCTTTTTTCCCACCAAAAACCTGGGGTGCTATGGAGACGGGGGAGCCATATTGACCAACGATGCAGCCCTGTACAAAAAAGCCCGCATGGTATCGAACCATGGCGCCGAACGAAAATACTACAACGAAATCGTCGGTATAAACAGCCGGCTGGACACAATCCAGGCTGCCATTCTGAAGGTCAAACTCCAGCGTCTCGACACGTATCAAACCCGCCGTCAACAGGTTGCGCGGGTCTACGACACGCTGTTTGACAAGCATCCATTTATTACAACCCCGCATCATGCCCCTGACCGGACACACGTATATCACCAATACACGCTCCGTATCTCCGAAGAATCTCCCGGGAAAAGAGACGGACTGGCCGCACACCTGAAAGCGCACGGCATTCCGCACGCGATATACTACCCCGTACCCCTCCATAACCTTCCCGTTTTCGCCGAGGGCGGTTGCCGAAAAGGCCCGCTCGACGAAACAGAAAAAGCTTCCCGCGAAGTGCTCTCCCTCCCTATCCATCCCCTGCTCACAGCACACGAACAACAATATATTTCGGACAAGATCATGCAATACTTCGATCGTGTCGTATCGAACTGATGAAAGCAGGAAAGAGAACACGATGGGCGCAATTACACCCGCTCAGCGAAGCGCCATAACCCTCCAGGTCCGGGTCTTGTCTTCGAACTTCAGGCGAATAATATACAGACCGGACGCAACCCCCTGTCCGTACGTATCGCACCCGTCCCATTCAAGGCCTGAATGTTCGATGCGCGTACGGAAAATGCGCCTGCCAAGCATATCGAATATCTCTGCTTCCGTGTCAGGGGATAACGAGGGAATGCGCAGTATGTCACTACAGACATAAAACGGATTCGGATACGGCGGCTGTGCATCCGTATCCGGATTGGAAGAATCGGCGGGGGGAAGCGATGCAGGAGGACGTTCCCGGACCACAATCCGGTTGCGAACCTCGTCAATCACTGTAGCGTAACGCGGCGAATCCACCGGACCCGACAGAACGATATCCATAACCCCGGCCTCCAACGCCTCTCCGTCCGCAACATACCCCACGATACGGATCTCACCCCTCATCTCGTCATAACCACTTTCCAACACAACCCGGCTGTCGGCAGAAGTATCCACCGAGACGCCCGGCGCCGGGGCAGGCGCAATAAACTGGAAGCCCCGCATCGGGGCATCGTATTGCAGACGCAGCACGTACCTGCCTCCCCCCTCATCGATACGTTCCACATGCGCTATGACATCTCCTGTTTTACCTGCCGGTGCAGTGTCCATCGGAAGCAATACGCCATCGGGCCACTGACCCCGCACAACGGCTTGCGACAGCACAGTCAGATCACGTACGTCAAGCGCATCATCCCCTGTGGGAAACGGAAAGAGGTCCGCGGAAGCCGCTTGCCCAGGCGTGGCCGTCAGCCGCGCCAATACGAAGTCGATGGCATGCACAATGTCCATGACATCGACCGAGCCGTCACCCTCGGCGTCGCCGCGGCCGCCGCGACCCTTTCCGCTTATCGATACGCTGGACGGAGAATTATCCCCGTTATGTGCGAAAAAAATCCTGGCCTGCTGATGCCCAAAAGCCGTACTCGACGGGGAGAACGTCACATATACATCCATGCTGTCCCCTGGCGCCACTGTACCGGAACGCGGACGCACCGTAAAAAGCGGATTATCGCTCGTTGTGTTCGTCACCTGCAGATCCGCTTGATCGGCAGTGTTTTTCACGCGAACCAGCACGCTATCAGACACTCCCACCTGTACATCGCCCACATCGAAAACCGCGGAAGCAACGCTGAAAACGGGCACCGGAGCACGCACGGTGAGCGCATATTTTGCGGTTCCGACCACAATACCCGCATCGGCGCCATCCGATAACGCTTGCGCTCCCACCACATTCGACAAAACAAGCGTATCGTTCCGGGAAACGGTTACCGCATCGGCACGGAGTTGGAGCGTAACAAGAGGATCATATCGTCCCGATGGCAAGGCGGCAATCCCTTGCCCCAGCAACACAACCCTGAGGGCGCCTCCCGATGCATCGTATCGCAGAGTCCAGGACATGTTGTCGGACACCGCATCGCCCCGCACGATATCCCCGAGACGCAGCTGACCAACCAGCCAGCGCACATCGAACTGGATGCCCTTTACGCCGGGAAGCGCTGTCACATCAAGCGAGAGGGGTACATCTATGGTGTGATCTCCGGATCCGGATATAAGACTTCCGCTCCCTTCGCTAAATTGCAAGGTGCCGCTGGCGATACCGGTCGTGGCGTATGCTATCACGCTTATATCGTCGATACGGGCATTGCCGGAACTACTCGCCCTGAGCCCTTCGAAACGAAGCGCCACACTGGATTGATCGAGGAGGGAGGACGGCAACGGTACGGAAATAGTACGGTAACTCGATGTGGCCGCCGGTACGGCAGTCCCCGCCGCCAGCACAATGATCGGAAACGTGGTGATTTATCGCTCATCGT
>JANQSQ010000083.1 GCA_028283985.1 Rhodothermales bacterium
CCCGCACGGAGACGGCTCGGTGTATGACACCATGGTGCGCATGGCCCAGCATTTCTCCATGCGGTCCCCGCTTGTGGACGGGCAGGGCAATTTCGGCTCGATCGACGGAGACGCCGCCGCCGCCATGCGGTATACGGAGGCCCGGATGACGCGCATCGCGGAGGAAATGCTCCGCGATATCCAGAAGGAAACGGTCAATTTCCAGGAAAATTTCGACGGCTCCCTTGAGGAACCGTCCGTATTGCCTGCGGCGATTCCCAATCTGCTCCTGAACGGCTCCGACGGCATTGCCGTGGGCATGGCCACGAAAATTCCTCCGCACAATCTGAAGGAAACGGTCAACGCCGTCATTGCTTATATCGACGACGACACCATCGACATCGATGGCCTGATGAAGCACCTGCCGGCGCCCGACTTTCCTACAGGCGGCATCATCTACGGCTACGCCGGTGTGCAGGAAGCATACCGGACAGGCCGCGGCCGCATTGTGATGCGCGCCCGCATGCACGAAGAAGAAATTCGAGCCGGGAGGGACGCGCTCGTCATTACGGAAATCCCCTACCAGGTCAACAAGAGTTCGCTCCTCGAAAAGATCGCCCATCACGTCAAGGAAAAACGTATCGAGGGCATCAGCGACCTGCGCGACGAATCCGATCGCGACGGCCTGCGCATCGTGGTCGAGATAAAAAACGACGCGATGCCGCTCGTCGTACAGAACCAGTTGTACAAACACACGCAGTGCCAGCAATCCTTCGGCGTGAATATGGTGGCGCTGGTGAATGGCCGCCCGAAGACCATCACGCTGAAAGACGCCGTGCAGCACTATGTGAAGCACCGGCACGAGATCGTGGAGCGGCGCACCCGGTTCGATCTGCGCAAGGCGCAGGATCGGGCGCACATCCTCGAAGGCCTCACGATCGCGCTCGACCATCTCGACCAGGTCATTACGATCATCCGCCATTCGGAGGATACCGACACGGCCCGCGACAACCTGATGAAGGGGGTCTACCCGGCCCAGTTGACGATAGCACAACTTGAACGACTCGGACTGACACTTCCAGACGGGCCCAAGGAGGGATACGGTGGAGGAGCCGCATCAGACGAAAGCGCCGGACAACTTCCATCCATGTTCTCGCTTACGCAGCCCCAGGCCGACGCTATTCTTGCGCTGCGGCTGAGCCGCCTGACGGGCCTCGAGCGCCAGAAGATCGAGCAGGAATACCGGGATGTCCTCGAGGAAATAGGCCGTCTCGAAAACATTCTCGCCGAGCGCGGTCTGCGCATGCAGATCATCAAGGACGAGTTGCTCGATATCCGGGACAAGTACGCCGACGAGCGGCGCACGGAAATCGACCACATGGGCGGGGGCGAGTTCGAGATGGAGGACATGATCGAAGAGGAGCAGGTCGTCGTGACCATCTCGCACCAGGCACTGATTAAACGGACCTCCCTTGCCGAATACCGTCAACAGGGACGGGGCGGCGTGGGCATGAAGGGGACCGGAAAACGGGACGAGGATTATGTCGAGCACATGTTCGTCTCATCCACGCACGACTATCTGCTGTATTTCACCGATCACGGCCAGTGCTACGCGCTGCGCGTCTACGAGATACCGGACGGATCGCGCACCGCCAAAGGCAGATCGATCCGTAACCTGATACAGATCGACCATGAGGACCGCGTGCGGGCCGTGCTGGCGGTGCCGAAAGCGCAGTTCACAGACGAGGCGTTCCGCAAAACGCATTACGTCATGATGGCCACGCGCAAGGGGCTGGTCAAGAAGACGGCGCTGGAAGCCTTCAGGCGCCCGTTGCGATCGGGGATCATCGCCATTTCCATCGTGGAGGGGGACGAGCTGATCGAGGCCCGGCTGACAAGCGGGAATGCCCATGTATTTCTGGCTTCGTCGGGCGGCAAGGCCATTCGCTTCGACGAAAAGGAAGCCCGGCCCTTGGGACGCGACACGCGCGGCGTGCGAGGCATTGCGCTGCGTGAGGATGAAGATGTGGTCGGGATGGTCGTGACGGAAAACGGAGAACGCGAACTGCTCGCCATCAGCGAAAACGGCTACGGAAAACGCAGCCGCATGGAAGATTACACGCCGCAGGGACGAGGCGGCATGGGGCGCATCACGCTCAAAACGACGGAAAGAGTGGGACCGCTGGTAGCCATCCGGGATGTGGTAGGCGACGACGACCTGATGATCGTGACCCGGAAAGGCCTGATGATCCGCATGAATGTAGGCGACATTTCGGTGCAGGGCCGGAATACGCAGGGCGTCCGCCTCATCAACCTGAAAGAAGGAGACGCTATCGCCGACGTCACCCGCCTCGTGATCGAGGAGAACGGCGAGGAAGAAGCGGAAAACGCCAAAGAAGAGTAGCAGATCAGGCGCAATTCCCAGTGTGTTCGCCCGGATTATACGAATTTTGCATAATCCGGGGTCGAACTATGCATATTTTGCATAATTGAGATATGCACGATCGGCAGCCGGGACCTATCTACAAGTTCATCCTGCCCAACACTGCATCGATGAGGTCTATCCCCTGGTCCAGTTCGTCCGCTGTGACGACAAGCGGGGGCCTGAAGCGCACGGACGAAACGCCGCAGCCCAGCATGACCAGTCCCGCCTCGTAGCATTTCTCGAGAAAGGCGCCGCGCACTTCCGAATCGGGCAGATCGAAAGCGCACATGAGGCCCCGCCCCCGAACATTGCTGACGCAGGAATGCGCATCGGCCAGTCCGTGCAGGCGCATGAGCAGATGCGCCCCCAGCCCGTCCACCCGGCTCACGATATCCTGCTCCTCCATGATCTCCAGGATCCGGTCGAAGCGAACCATGTCCGCAAGGTTACCGCCCCAGGTCGAGTTGATCCGGCCCGGCAACCGGAATACATGATCGTCCACCTCGTCCATCTTCGGGCCGGCCAGCACGCCGCAGACCTGGGTCTTCTTTCCGAATGCGATCAGATCGGGACGCACGCCGAGCGCCTGGTGCGCCCAGAACCGTCCGGTAATGCCAACGCCGGTCTGCACTTCGTCGAAGATGAACAGCGCGTCGTTCTCGTGGGCCAGGTCCTTCAGCCGGACAAGGAACTCCGGGCGAAAGTGATTATCCCCTCCCTCCCCCTGAA
>JANQSQ010000084.1 GCA_028283985.1 Rhodothermales bacterium
GCCCGTGTCGCCCTTTTTACCGTGTATCCGCTCAGGCGACCGAGCAGCGCGCCATCCGGATCGTAGATGCGCATCTCGCCGCTCAGAACCTCGGCGGGCTCGCCCGAATCGGTCTTTCCGTTGGTTGACGCATCGCTCAGGCGTACATGGCAAACGACTCGATCAGGCAACGGTCCCGCCAGCCACAGCCGTTCCCAGCCGAACGGCAGATAGGTGGCCCCGCCCTCGGTCCCTGCCAGATTGCGCGCGGCGCCCACCACCTGAAAGCAGCCGTCCAGCACGAGCGGATGCATATCCAGCCCGTGCCTGGTCAGCGTTTCAGGAAGAGACACTTCACCCAGAGCCTCACCCGGGCGAGACCAAACCCTCCCAAGCGTGCGGAAAAACGGACCCAGGTCAACCCCCGTACTCGCTCTCTGCCGATAGTAGCCCGCCACATCCGCCGGCGAGAGATTGGCCTTCAGACTTTCAAGATCGATCCGCTCACCCGCTTCCGGATCCGGGGCGCCCGGCAACAGGCTGCCTTCCACATGGAGCATCCATTCCCCTTCGCTCCCCTTACTGAATATCTGAAAATCGTGCGACGACGCCCGCTCGGAAGCGTTGAGCACAACCTGCATTTTCCGGCCCTCTTCCTCCTCTTCTTCCTCCTTCTCGAAGACAAGCGGGTTATATAACTGCATGTTCTCTACGACGATCGATCCGCTCCCCTCAAGAAGCGACGCCGCGCATGCCATAGTGCCGTAGAGCGCGCCGGGGGCCACGACCCGACCGAATACCCGGTGGTCGTTCATCCACACCGGATCGGAAGCAAACACTTCCGTCTCGAATGTGATTTCGCCGCGGGCGGACTCGTGCCGCATACCCAACAAGGGATGCCCCGAACCCCGGCGCTGGCGCTTCGGCGCCTCGATCCAATGGCGTTGGCGCTGGAAAGGATAGCCCGGCAACGATATCCGTCGGCGCGTCTCTCCCGCGAACAGCCCCGGAAAATGAATCGGGAGTCCCGCCCGATAAGCCTCCGCGACGGCCGTTGTATATGCGCGGGCGGCTTCCGATTGCGATACTTTGGAAGAGGGCCGCAGCAAGCTCGACAAAACTACGGGCGGAGCGCTTGCCGTATCGGGCCAGGCCAGGGTCGCCATCGTAGCCAATACCGAGTGCGGGCCCATCTCCACCACCATATCTACCCCGAGGTTCGCCAGCGTCTCAATACTTGGAGCAAACGCTACCGGCTCCCGGGCATGCCGCTTCCAGTACGCTCCGTCCAGCGCTTCGCCGGAATTCACCGCTCGACCGGTCAGATTACTGACCAGGGTCAGAGAGGGGGGCTTGATTGTGACTTCATCAAGAGACGCTTCCAGCGCATCCAGAGCCGGTTCCACCAGGGCGCTGTGGAATGCCTTGGCCGTGTTCAGCCGCCTTACCTGAATTCCCTCTGATTCGAAGTGCTTTGAGAAGGCCTCGATCTTTTCGACCGGGCCGCTGATCACCTGGTGGGTTCCGTTGTTCGCCGAGATGCTTACCTCAATGCCGGCGGACGCCGCATTCAGGGCCTCGATTGCCGGCGCCACTCTTTCGGGCGGTGCGAAAACCGCAGCCATAGCGCCCTCTTCGATTCCTGACAGCAGGGTTCCTCGTGTGGCCGCAAACCGCATACCATCCTCCAGGCTGAATACCCCTGCCGCCTGCGCCGCAGCGATTTCCCCGACACTGTGTCCCATCACTACGTCGGGCCTGACCCCCACGCTCGCCCAGAGCGCCGTCAGCGCGCACTCCAGCGCGTAGAGGGCCGGCTGCTCCCATGCCGTGTCGTCCAGTTTTCCTTGGTCTTCGGTCCGGCCGAACATTACATCCAGCAGGGAGGCTCCTCTTGCATCCCGGAATACCGCCTCGCAACGATCCAGAACCGCTCTCGCCACCGGTTCCGTCTCGTAGAGTGTCTGCCCCATACCGACCCACTGGCTTCCTTGCCCGGTATATACAAACGCTATCCGGGAGGGGGTTTGCACCGCAGTGGGCATGCCTGCCTCTGCAAGGGTACTCAGACCCTCGCGCAGCGACGCGGGGTCGCTGAATACGACGCCTGCCCGGTGGGTAAAATGACTGCGTCCCACGCCCGCCGTCCACGCCATGTCCGCAAGGGCCGCCTCGCTGCCGGAAGCAAATTCGTCGGCATGTTCGTCGAACCATGCAAGGTACCGCCCCGCCAGGTCTCGAAGCGCCCCATCGGATTTACCCGAAAGCGGCAGAAAACGGGTCTCGCGCAGGCCGCACTCTTTCTCCGGCAACGGCAGATCCGCCGCCATCCCCGGCGCCGTAACCGCCACTTTCCTTGCAGGGCCCCCGAACAACTGTTCATCAGCGGGCGCAGCGTCCGGAGGACAATATTCCTCCACTAAAAGATGGGCGTTCGTTCCGGATATCCCGAAGGAATTCACCCCCGCGAGTCGCGGTCGTCCGTCGCGGCGCGGCCAGTCCATCATGGACGATGTAACCTGCAATGGCAGCCGGTCCCAATCGAGGCTCGGGTTGGGATCCCGGAAATGGAGGTGTTTGGGAATCACCCCCCGTTTCAGCACCAGCGCCGCTTTGATCAGTCCGGCCACACCTGCAGCCGATTCCAGATGACCGATGTTGGTTTTCACCGAGCCAATCAGCAGCGGATTATCCAATTCGCGCCCCTTTCCGTAGACAGCGGCCACCGCATTGATCTCGATCGGATCGCCAACGGTCGTCCCGGTCCCATGCGCCTCCAGGTAATCTACTTCCAATGGAGAGATTCCTGCGTCCGACAGCGCCGTTTCGATCACCTCTTCCAGCGCGGGCGTGTTCGGGACCGTCAGCCCGACGCCGGTCCCGCCGTGGTTCACCGCCGCGCCCCGAATCACCGCCCAGATTCGATCGCCGTCCGCCTCGGCCTCGCTCAGCCGCTTCAGCACCACGACTCCGCAGCCCTCCCCCCGCACGTACCCGTTGGCGGACGCATCGAATGTTTTGCACTGCCCATCCGGGGACAGCATCATCGCATCCGCGCGCAGCTCATAGATGAGGCCGTTCAGGATAGCCTGGACGCCGCCTGCAATGGCCAGATCGGCCTTGCCCTGCTGCAGGTCCGCCACCGCGTCATGGACCGACACCAGGGACGACGCGCACGCGGCATCTATCGCCTTCGCCGGTCCCGTGAGACCCAGTACGAACGAGACTCTTCCACTGGCGCCGTTGAGGTTGGTGCCGCTGAGAGCGTAGAGACACCTGGCGGCCTCTGCGGGCTTGGTCGACTCCAGCACCAGCATTCGGTACTCGTCGTTGCTGATCCCGGTGTATACGCCCGTGCGGCTCTCTCTCAGCCTGTCCGGGTCTATTCCCGCATCTTCAAGAGCTTCCCAACTCGTTTCCAGCATGAGCCGCTGTTGCGGATCCAGCAGCTCCGCCTCTACCGGCGAGACCCGGAAGAACTCCGCATCGAACAGATCGATGTCGTCAACGAAAGCGCCGTAACGGCACCCTTCGCTTTGCACTGTGTCGTCGGAGAAAATCTGGCCCCAACGCCCTGGTCCGGAACCGGGCACGCCCTCCTTTACGGCGTTCCCGCCGTTTTCAAGAAGCTTCCAGAAAGCCGAAATATTCTCTGCGCCGGGAAACCGGCACGCCATGCCTACAATCGCTATGGGTTCTCCAGAGCGAAAAACCTCTCCTTTTGCAGATTCATCGTCTTTTGCCAAGCGCTTCCCGGTCATTATTGTTCTTTATTTCTGAATACTTATATGAGGCCGCAACACCGTTCGAAAGCTCTCCTCAT
>JANQSQ010000104.1 GCA_028283985.1 Rhodothermales bacterium
GACTACGCGCTTCCCCAAACAAGCCATGTACGCCTTGCCGTGTACGATATGACCGGAAGGCCGGTCGCCGCGCTTGTCGACGGCATGCAGCCGCAGGGGTGGCATGCGGCGCGTTTCAACGCGGACGGGCTTCCGACGGGAACGTACGTTTACCGGCTTTCGGCGGGCGGGGACACATTGACGCGGACCATGACGCTTGTCCGGTAGACCGCCGCCGGCGTATTGCCAGGGCCTGTTAACACTATGCAGCGGCGCTCTGCAGGGTCTATTTTCCCGCCATGCGGCGTTGCCGGGGCATTGCGCGGGCTTCTTTCCCCGCATCGTCGCACGAGCCGTTCTCTCCCCCGCAATCTCCTCAGGCATACGGTCCAGGTCTGCATACTGACGGGGAGCGGACACTACATCGAAGAACGCCGCGTAGCCCTTCTCCGCCATCGCCCCATGCGCTTCCTTCTTCAACCCGTAACGGACCAGACCCTTCTCGCCCGGCATCAGCACCAGCACGCCCGGATGAATGTCCACCACCTCGGACAAATCCCCCGGATCGGAATCTGCAATATCCTCTACCACCACCTCGCGGCCGGTCTCCGTCGCCTCCGTATACCCGAAACGGGCCGATACCGATACCTCCAGAGGAACGAGCGAAGGATTCGACAACTCGAACGCGCCGTGGGGCTTCCCTTCCGTCAGGAACGCCACATCCGGGTAGATGCCAAGGTTCTGCTCCTCGGTCAGTCCCGCAGGAAGTTCGCGCGACATGCTGAAACGCGCGCCGCCCGGACCGATCGTGATCACGCGCTGTGCAGGAACAACGGTGACGCCCACCTCCACGGAATGCGTCTCCTCGCGCTCGCCCGAACGCAGAATGAGGTCCAGGCTTCCTGCATACTGCCCCGCCGGGACGTCCGTAAGATCCAGATCGCCTCCGAAACGAAGCAGGCGGCAGGCGTCCTCCGATAGCGTCACCTCCGTATACAGACCCCCTATCGTCTGAGATGACAACTGCTCGCACGACTCCGCATACGACCAAAAGGGCGTAAGAACCAGCGAAACCCCCTCGATAGCGTCCGCGCGCTTGAGCACCACCGGAGAGACCAGCTCGATGGAGAGGTCCATCTCACCGTTTTCATCGAGCGCTTCGCCGCCGCCGGGCGCAAGCGTCATGCGGCCTGCGTGGTACGGTCCCGATACATACGTCGATACGCCGTCGGTCATCGGATCGAGCGACACCTCCGTATCAGAGGACTGCACCCCGAAACGCAAAGACGAGGCGCTTACCGTTACGCCAAGCGCCGTCGGCAAAAGCGGCGCATCCGGCAATTCCGGCGTTACCTCTTCGGTAACGGGCGGAGAAACAACCGGAACGGGCGCCACCTCTATGGAAAACCCGAGCTGCGCCGTATCGCCATTGTCGTCGGAGGCCTGCCAGGCATACTCCGTTCGGGGGGTTACCTGCGAAGGCGTACCGGATATCGTGTACGCCGGATCGTTGAGCGCAAGTCCTTCGGGCAATGCCGGCGAAAGCGTATAGGCATACGGAGGAAAACCGCCTTTGGCGTCCGGAAGCGCAATATCCTCGACGGTCTCGCCGACCGTAAAGACGTAGACCCGGCCGTCTATCGCATCGTCCGTGAAAACAAGCGGGGCAGGGTGCATCACTGTTACGCTTACCCCAAGGATATTTAAGATCGGTTCGCAGGGGGAGTAGCGGAGAAAAAGCGGTGTGTGGCGCCGCTTTCTTCCGGAGGCCAAGGGAGCCGCCTCCCCGCTATTTTCTCCTGCGCATATTCAAGGAGGGCGGATACAAGACGCCGGAGGCCCGCCCAAGGGGGCGTTCTTCCCCGGTCCCGCCACCGGCGCCAACCTCCTGTTTGAACTGTTCGATAACGAGGCGCTTAAGTTACGGGTCTATCGAACGATCGTCATTGTTCGCGTCAACGTTTCCCCGTCCGCCGAAAGCCGGTAAACGTATGTTCCCGCGGGCAATCCGTCCGCGTTGAAACGAAGCGCGTGCCGTCCCTGCGGTTGCATGCCGTCGATAAGCACAGCAACCGTCTTGCCCGTCATATCGTACACGGCAAGGCGTACGCTGCCCGCCTGCGGCAATGCATAATGTATCGCTGTCTCCGGATTGAACGGATTCGGGTAATTGCCCATGAGCGTTAATTCCGCCGGGATTTCTTCGCTCTCCGTATGCACTGCCTGACTCCCTGACTGCTCCCCTGACGCTGGCAGACCGACGGTTGTATATGCAGCGGCGCCACCCCCGTGCGCGTTTTCAGCCCGCACCTCGAAGTGGTATTCCGTCCCGTTCGTCAGGCCCGTAACCGTGTAACTGCGGGCGTCTGTTCCACCGGGAATGTCACTCCAGGTTGCAGAAGCGTCGAGGCCAAAGATCTGGTTGCTTTCCTTGTACCGGTGGGCATAGCCCGTCATCTCCGGGCCGCCGTTGTAGAACGGCGCATCCCATGTGAGCGTCGCCTCTGAATCGCCGGCTGTCGCCCTCAAATACTGCGGAGGATCCGAGATCGCCCCCGGCGTAGCGGGAGTAGCAGGGGTAGGCGGGATAGGGGTTGACCTTGCAGAGCCATTGACCCGGATTTGCATGGGATCGTCCCGAATCCGCCAGCCCCCGGAATCAAGGGATTGCTGCCTGTAAAGGCTTTCGTCTCCAATGCTCCATCCCGATGCGGCGTCGGGGGCTTCCGCGTTCGAGGATGTTAGTTTCAATGCGGCTGAGTCGTCTTCAGAACCATCCACCACAACAAAGTAGGTCGTATTCGCCTCGAGGTCGATATCGTCCGCCGCGAATGCATCGTGGAGAAACTCGTATAACTGCGCCGGCGGCGATAGGGAACCCACCATGCTTCCGGGCTCGTCAGCGCCGTTGTTCGTCCAGAGGCTAACACTGTATCGGGAGGGCGGGGCCTTTATAACGAACAAGTCGATTTCAACGCTGGTCAGGGTATACCCGTTGGCGTGGTCGCCCGTCGTAAATGCCTGGGCATAATCATGGAAAAAAAGACTGCCGTACGCCTTGTCGTACTCATCGAGATTACCCACGAGCATTTGGGCGTGCGCAAGGCTATCCGGCCGGGCAACGGGACACAGAAGCAAGGCGGCGAGCGCAAGCCCCCCTGTCGCTACTCGGCGCATTCCGGCGACGGCGAAGCAGGCAAGGGATAGGGATATTGTCATGGGAATTGTACACATTACAAAACGCGTAAAAAAATTAACCCCGGCATATTTGTAACAAAAAAGAACATCATTAACGAATGTACGTATCTTAAAGAGGGATCACCTCGACGCGAGTTCATTAATAATTTTATAGTTATTTCTCATTGAGTTTATTTTTTTAATAATTTTTATTTGTACTGTATTTAACGGGGAACATGCAAGGTGAAGAGTAAATATAGCTATTAGCACATCAGGATGTATACTGCGAGAACATGAATTTAAGGTATATTCATATTCACCTTGGGAAGGTATATGCGTTTCGAAATTTCTACGCAAAGTGGAATGT
>JANQSQ010000107.1 GCA_028283985.1 Rhodothermales bacterium
GACACGAGTTTAAACGTGGAACCCGGTTCCAGCCGGTCCGTGACGGCGCGGTTGCGGCGCGCCTCCGCCGAATACGCCCCGGCCCGATTGGGATCGAACGCAGGCACGTTGGCCATGGCGAGCACCGCGCCGGTGTGCGGGTCGAGCGCCACCGCCGTTCCGGACAGGGCCTGCGTTTCGGCCACGCCCCGGGCCAGTTCCTCCTCCAGAATGGTCTGCCTCAGCAGATCTATCGTCAGGGTGAGGGACTCCCCGTGAACAGGTTCGACCACTTTCCCGGCAACGAACGCCCTGATCCGGCCCAGCCGGTTGCGCTGTACGGGACGGCGACCGTCCACCCCTCTCAAATACTCGTCGTATTGCAATTCCAGGCCGGCCAGCCCGGCTCCCTCGGGACTCACATGCCCCAACACATGCGAAGCCGTGGGTCCGTGATTGTACCGGCGGGCGAAGGCCGGATCGAGGATGACGCCGGGCGCATCCCAGCGCTCGACCTCTTCCTTCTGCCGCTGCGGCATGCCCCGAACGAGCTGCACGTACTGCGGACTGGTTCGTTCGCGCACGCGCTGCCGGTAGTACGCCGATGACGTACCGGTCAGCTTTGACAATCTTTCAAAGAACGTATGCTGTTGTTCGTCGAAGCCGGAAACCGTGGGATCGAGCGCCAGATCGTAGCGCGCCGTGTTCACCGCCAGCGTCCTGCCCGCGCGATCGTAGATGGCGCCCCGCATCGCCGGGATACTGACGAACGAGTTCGTCTGCCGCCGGCCCTGATCCCGCAGATCGCGCCCCTCCGTAAGGTGGATGCGAAATATCTGCCCGAGGATAAGCAGCGGCAGCAGACTCAGCGCCGTCAGCACCACGTACATTCGGACCAGTATGGAATCCTTTGCTTCCACGTGAGATATCTCTCGCAAGCGTCTTGTGCCATATTCGTGTGCTTCCCGTCATTCCTCCACCTCGATCGGCGGTCCGGGCGCGGAATCCGTAACGAGCCCCAGTGCATGGGCGCGCTCGTAGATGACGGAAGGGCCGACCATCTGATCGAAATCCCCTTTCAGGCGATTATGCTGCAGGTGAAGCCGAAGATTCTCCCGGCGCTCTTCTTCGAGTTCGGCCAGAATTTGTTGCGTGGCATGGACATGCCCGACATAGAGCGTGAAAAGAACCCCAAGCCCCAAAACAATCAGGGCGAACCGCGCTGTTGAAATGCGTCCCAAAAATGTGGCTTCTTCCCGGGGGTCAGCCGATGTGCGCTTGTTCAGGCCCTGGATATCCGACCAGCCGGGCAACGCATGCCCTTGCCGGTACGCCGGGACAGGCTCCCCCATGCGAGCCGTCTCCGAAGCCGGACTCGCTTCTCCGAATCTGTTTCGGATATGTGTTTTTGGCTTGTACATGCCGCACACGTTCGTTCATCGCCTTATCGTCTGCACATCCTCATCAGGGGGCCATGCCAGATCCGTACGCTCCGCGATGCGGAGGCGCGCGCTGCGCGCCCGCGGATTGGCTTCCACCTCCTCAGCATCCGGCTGTATCGGTTTCCGCATGCGTTCTTTCCACGGGACCAGCGGGTTACCGTACACATCGCGCAACGGCTCCCTCTCGAAATTCCCGTTTCTGAAAAACCGTTTGACCCTTCGGTCCTCAAGCGAATGATAGCTGATCACAGCCATCCGCCCACCGGGTCGGACCACACGGACCGACGCTTCGAGCAACCGCTCGAGCACTTCCAGCTCACGATTCACCACAATGCGCAGCGCCTGAAATACGCGAGAGAGGGTCCGAACCGCCTCCCGCCCCGGCACTACGCCGCGAACGACCCCGGCCAGTTCTGTCGTGCTCTCGAGCGGCCGGGCCTCCACGATCGCGCGAGCGATCCGGCCCGACCGAGGCTCTTCGCCAAACGTCGAGAACACCTCTTTCAGCATCCCCCGATCCCACGAGTTCACTACCTCGTGGGCGGAGCGCCCCCCGCGCATATCCATGCGCATGTCGAGCGCGCCTTCGGCGAGATAACTGAATCCGCGCGAGGCGGCGTCGATCTGGTGAGAGGAAACCCCGAGGTCCGCCACCAGACCGTCCACCTGCGCCTCTCCGGCTTCTTCGAGCAATCGTTCGATATCCTCGAAATTGCCCCGGAGAGGCGTAAACCGCCCGCGCTCCATATCGGCGACGAGTCTGCTGCAAGATGCATCGAGCGCTTCGACATCGTGATCGATGCCGAACACCCTGCCTCTCGGTGATAACAACTCGAGCATTACAGCACTGTGTCCACCCCCACCCAAGGTAGTATCCACGTACACGCCGCCGGTTTTCGTAATCAGTCCTTCCGTTACAGCCTTGCAAAGAACAGGAATGTGGAAAGAGGTTGCGAAATCGCTCGCCTCTATATTCCCCATTCGTTTATGTCCGTCTCCTCCGGTCATCCCCTGTGACGGAAAAATTTCCGCCTGTCATAGCGCTACAGGTCCCTTCCCATATCGAATATCCTTTCCGCTACCTCCGAATATTCGGCTTCCTGCTCAGCCTGCGCAGCAAACACATCCGGGTTCCATATCTCGATACGATCCAGCACGCCGATGATCAGCACGGCGTCTTTCAGACCGGCGAAGGAGATCAGGTTCTTCGGAACCACGATCCGCCCCTGACCATCCAGCGTCACTTCATCCGCCCAGCGCATGATCGTACGCACAAAACTGCGCGCTTCGGATCGATACGTGTTCAGCCGTGCAATCTCTGCCTCCCGCTTTGCCCATTCGTCCAGCGGAAACAAAAGAATGCATTGCTCGAAACCGCGCGTGATCGTAAAACTGTTATTCGCATCCGGGTTCAGCGCATTCCGCATTCTGGCCGGGATCGCGACGCGACCCTTGCTGTCTACGGAGTATTCTGCCTGTCCCTTGAAGCTTGCCATGACGCCAAAGAAGCAGCGGTTGAAGCCATGAACCGGCGGAGCCCATCCGGTGCACCGTTCAAGTTATGGGAATGTTCCCCACTTTTCCCCACTTGATCGATCAAGTTACGGTACAAATTTGTAATGTCAAGTCCTTTATGGGCAAAAAAGTGCTGTAGAGCAGGTATTTTTTTACAAATATATGTGCAAAATATGTAAATATAGGATGCTCTGATTGAGTCCGCAAAGCTCAGAGGCTGAAAGGGGTGCGCTGGCAAGAAATGACGAAGCAATGTGGCAGGCCCCACATAATGAGGAATGACGCAGCCAGCGTGCTCCTCTCTGCCTCCCGAAGGGCGCTTCACGCACTAACGTGAAGCGCTGAGCGAAGCGGTTTTGATCAGAGTATCCTAATACTACGTACACTCCTTTCTCAACATGGTAAGGGGGATGTGCGGGTGCGTTTGCAGCCGGGCGGGCGAAAAAACGCCAGGACGTACGGTGAAATGCGAAGGGGCTGCTGCCTGCCCGGGCAGGGAAAAACCGGCCTGTGCGCAGGCGCAAAGGCGAGCGATCCATGCGTTGCGGAAGCACGGCGTAGTTGAGTTCAGGAATCGAGCCGGTCCCGGGACCTCCGGAAAACGGAGCGGTCGGGTGCGTACGCGCCTGCCTGTGCCCGGTCTCCTCGCTCGGCGTCCACTGCGGAACGCAAGCGCAGCGTATATTGTGATGCGTCGGCAGAGACGGTTCGGTTTGATTGGACGGATTTCCGTGGGAATTAAGACGTAATGTCGCGACCTTGTTTCCAGGCGTTCAATCCAAGGAGACTCATGTGAAGCATTCTCCCGGCGCGAGGAAGGATATGGAAAGTTTAACGCGAGGAATGATTGTGGGAATTTTTTCATGCGGTCCCTATTGCCTGGCGAAACCCGCTGCTTCCCGGCTTTTCCTCCTCAAAAAGAGAGAGGACGCCGGCTGGTCAAGGGCGGTGTGGTCGGTTGCGATCTATTGCTCTTTTTTAGCGGCAATGATCTTCGTTCCGAGCGTGGCGCAGGCGCAAACGGACGCGGAGAGGGCCGCGCTAGTGGCGATCTACGATGCGACCGGCGGCGATAACTGGACGGAGAATGCCAACTGGAAAAGCCAGGAACCGGTCGGGAACTGGCACGGGGTCACTGTTGAGAACGGCGCAGTCACCGAACTGGACCTGGATCACAATAATTTAACGGGAACGCTACCGACCGAAATAGGGGATTTGACCAGCCTTGAGGCGTTACGGCTCGGCAGTAACTCCTTAAGCGGAGAAATACCGACCGAAATAGGGAATCTGACAAAACTTGAAGCGTTAGTCCTTATTAATAACTCCTTAAGCGGAGAAATACCGACCGAAATAGGAAATCTGACAAAACTTGAAACGTTAATCCTTGTTGATAACTCCTTAAGCGGAGAAATACCGACCGAAATAGGAAATCTGACAAAACTTGATGGGTTATGGCTCTTTAATAACCAATTAAGCGGAGAAATACCGGCCGAAATAGGAAATCTGACCAGACTTCAGGGGTTACTTCTCAGCGATAACTCCTTAAGTGGCGCCATACCGGCCGAAATAGGAAATCTGACCAGACTTCAGAATTTATGGCTCGGTAATAACCAATTAAGCGGAGAAATACCGGCCGAAATAGGAAATCTGACCAGACTTGATGGGTTACTTCTCTACGATAACAAGTTAACTGGAGCGATACCGGCCGAAATAGGAAATCTGACCAGACTTGAGCATCTGGAATTGGCTTACAATACAGAGTTGACCGGAGAGCTTCCTGTGGGTTTAAGGCTTCTGCCGATTAATTACCTGGATATAAGAGAAACCTGTATTACTACGCCTGCGGATAGCGATTTTCAGGCATGGTTGGCAAGCATTGAGTTTCAGGATACCGATAGAGTATGCGCAGCGGGCGTGACGGTTACGCCCACGGCACTCTCCGTTCCAGAAGGGTCGAATGCGAAGTACACGGTCGTGCTCGATACGCAGCCTTCGGACGACGTAACGATCACGGTGTCTTTTGCTGCCGATTCGGATACGGATATTACGATAGACAAGAGCTCGCTCGCGTTCACTACGGACAACTGGGGTAGAGCGCAGGAGGTTACGGTGTCGGCGGCCGAGGACGACGATGCGACAAACGGGAGCGCGGCGATAGAACATTCGGCGTCAGGCGGGGGCTACGGTAACGTAAGCATCTCTTCGGTTACGGCGACCGAGGCGGATAACGATGCGGACGCGGAGAGGGCGGCGCTGGTGGCGATCTACGATGCGACCGACGGCGATAACTGGACGGATAATAGAAACTGGAAAAGCGAGGAACCGGTCGGGGAGTGGTACGGGGTCACGGTTGAGAACGGCGTAGTCACCGAGCTATACCTGGAATTCAATAATTTACGGGGAGCGCTACCGTCCGAAATAGGGAATTTGACTAACCTTGAGGTGTTACGGCTCAATGGTAACAACTTAACCGGCGCCATACCGACCGAAATAGGAAATCTGACCAGCCTTCGGTTGTTATTTCTCTCCGGTAACTTCTTAACCGGCGCCATACCGGCCGAAACAGGAAGTCTGACTAATCTTAGGCAGTTATTTCTCAGCAGTAACTCCTTAAGCGGCGCCATACCGTCCGAAATAGAGAATCTGACCGGACTTGTGGATTTATGGCTCGATGGTAACAACTTAACCGGAGCGATACCGTCCGAAATAGGAAATTTGACCAGACTTGTGGAATTACGGCTTGATCGTAACAACTTAACCGGAGCGATACCGTCCGAAATAGGAAGCTTGACCAGACTTGAAAGGTTATATCTCCAAGATAACTCCTTAAGCGGCGCCATACCGACCGAAATAGGAAATCTGACCAGCCTTGACGAGTTATGGCTCAATACTAACCAATTAAGCGGCGCCATACCGACCGAAATAGGGAATCTGACCGGACTTGTGGTGTTATGGCTCGGGCAAAACCCCTTAGGCGGAGAAATACCGTCTGAAATAGGGAATCTGACCAACCTTGAGCAGTTATTTCTCGACGATAACTCCTTAAGCGGCGCCATACCGTCCGCAATAGGAAATTTGACCAGACTTGAATCGTTACGGATCGGTAATAACCGATTAACCGGCGCCATACCGTCCGCAATAGTGAATTTGACCAGACTTGAGTGGCTGGATTTGAGTCACAATACAGAGTTGACCGGAGATCTTCCTGCGGGTTTAAGGCTTCTGCCGGTTACGGTATTGGATATACGAAACACCTGTATTACTACGCCTGCAGATCGCGCTTTTCAGGCATGGTTAGCGGGTATTTCATTTTTCGATACCGATAGAGTATGCGCGGCGGGCGTAACGGTGACGCCGACGACGCTCTCCGTTCCGGAAGGTTCGAGTGCGAAGTACACGGTCGCGCTTACGTCGCAGCCCTCCGCCGACGTAACGATCTCGTTGTCTTTCGCTTCGGGTTCGGATGCGGACATTACGGCGGACAAGACCTCGCTCACATTCACTACGGACAACTGGGATACGGCCCAGGATATCACGGTATCGGCGGCGGAGGACGACGATGCGCTAAACGGCGCGGCGACGATAACGCATGCAGCGTCGGGCGGGGGTTACGCGGACGTTACAATCTCTTCGGTGACGGCGACGGAAGCGGACAACGATACGCCG
>JANQSQ010000116.1 GCA_028283985.1 Rhodothermales bacterium
GTCTGATTGTCTGACGAATAAGAAACGGGAACCTTACTTCACGGTACATACGCACGACGACGCCCGCCTCTGCGAAAAAATACATGAACATCCCCCGAAAAGCAACCATGCAAGGCATACGCTGATTAAGTCCGCAAAGCTCAACGGAATTTCTCCCGCAGATTGCGATATTGCGGTAAGCGGACCGATCGCCCCGCTCCCATACCGATCATTTCCATGGCAACCGACCTGCTCATCAACATAGATCATGTGGCCACGCTGCGCAACGCCCGCAAGGAAACGCTGCCTGATCCGGTCCATGCCGCCGCCGCCGCCGAAGCCGCAGGGGCCGACGGCATCGTGGTCCATTTACGGGAAGACCGCCGCCATATCACCGAACGCGATGTGCGTCTCCTGAAGGAAATGCTCCGCACAAAATTTGATTTTGAGTTGTCCACGGATCCCGATGTGGTGCGTATCTGCTGCGAGGTGCAACCGGATCTGGCTACCCTCGTGCCGGAACGACGGGAGGAAGTAACCACGGAACACGGTCTGGACGTGACCGCCCGCAAGGAGCGTCTCCGCGATGTCGTTGCGCAATTGCGGGAGGCAGGCATCAAAGAAGTGGCGCTTTTCGTCGATCCCGTTTGCAGCGAGATCGACGCAGCCGTGGAAACCGGGGCCGACTGCATCGAACTGCACACCGGGGACTTCGCCAATGCCAGCAACGCGAGCGAACGCAAACGATGTACGGATGATCTGGCCCGGGCTGCCGAACACGCCCACGCCGCCGGCCTGATCGTACACGCAGGCCATGGCCTCGACTACTGTAACTACCCCGCGTTTCGGGCCGCCGTCCCTCATGTTCGGGAAGTTTCCATTGGCTTTGCCGTGATGGCCAGGGCCATGCTCGTCGGCATGGAACAGGCGGTTCGGGAAATGCGGGAGCTCGTAAAATCGTGACGCACCGCCCGGCACACGTCCACGCATCGAAAAAATCCATGGATTCGCCGCTCCTGATGCCGGAAGACGTCCCTGAAGGCCACCGATGTGGCTATGTCGCCCTGGCGGGACAACCGAATGTGGGGAAGAGCACCCTGCTGAATGCCCTCATCGGGCAAAAACTTTCCATTGTTACCCGGAAACCGCAAACCACGCGCCACCGGATCCCCGCCATGTTGTCTGCGGACGATCATCAGATCATTTTTCTCGACACCCCCGGCATCGTGGCCCCGCGGTACGGACTGCACAGGGCAATGATGCACGCCGTGCGGGATGCGGTGGCCGATGCAGACCTGCTGGTGCTCATAGCCGACGCCTCTCGCGGCGTACCCGACACCCCCGGGATGGATATCGTCCAGGGCCGACCCGCCCTACTCGCCCTGAACAAAATGGACCTTATCCGGCGGGAAGACGCCCTGCCTCTCGCAGAGGCCTGGCTCGCCCTGGGCGATTTCGACGAGGTCGTGCCGATTTCGGCCCGAAAGGGTACGAACCTGGACATTCTGCTGGACACCATCCTGAAGCGCCTCCCGATCGGGCCGCCTCTCTACCCCAAGGACATGATCAGCGACCGCCCGGAACGCTTCTTCGTGGCCGAGATCATCCGGGAGAAAGTGTTCCGGCTGTACCGGCAGGAGATTCCGTACTCTACCGAAGTACGCATTGTGCACTTCGAGGAACGGGAGCACGAAAAGGACTTCGTATCCGCCGAGATCGTACTGACGGCGGATACGCAGAAGGGTATCCTGATCGGCAAAAGGGGCCATGCCCTCAAACGGCTGGGCACGGCGGCGCGGAAGGACATCGAGGCTTTTCTGGGCCGATCCGTATATCTGGATCTGCATGTGAAAGTCCGAAGCGATTGGCGCAATCGACCTGCCTTCCTGCGCTCGTTCGGTTACCGGGCCTGACGGGTTGCGGATATAGCAGGCCCTGCCCCGGCATATCTCGTCTACGCTTCCTGCGCTTGTTCGGGCGCAGGGCCTGACCGGGCGGATCGCGCACGGAATCTTTAGGGCCTGTTAAGGAAGCGCTGATTAAATCCGCATGGGCGAGGACCTTGGGACGAGTTGCACGCCCAGCCCGTCCCGCGCCGCCTTGCGCAACGCTTCCGGCGCATGCCCTTCAGGCAATCGCCGCAGCGAAAAGGCGCGCCGTTCGGGGTACGTTCGCCGGAGCATGCCGAAACGCCGGGCGGCTTCCTCCTCCGAAACGGGCCAGCGGCGGCGCATCCGGCGATCGTCGCGCCGCACGTCGTACATCCCCTGAACCAAATGATGCAGCCAGTCCGTTGCCGGCAAAACAGGATCCGGGGCGCATACCGGGACCGTCTCCGCGCTCCCGTACCCTTCGCAGGCGACTCCCTCGAATCCAGGTACATTCATGCCTGGCGCCGACGCAATGGCGTCGCGCAGCATGTACGCGCCTGCAACTTTTCCGTCGTACGAATACCCGGCGATATGGGGCGTGGCGATGTCCACGCAGCGCAGCAGCTCAGCAGAGGGAACGGGCTCGCCTTCCCACACATCGAGCGCCACAGCAAGTCGTCTTTCAGCGTGCTGCAAGGCCTCAAGAAGCGCCTCGTTGTCGAAAACGGCCCCGCGCGACGTATTAATCAACCAGGTTCCGGGACGCAGTGCGGTCAGTTCGCCGTGACCGATCATATGCCATGTAGGATGCGGTCCTTCCCGGACAAGCGGTACATGAAACGTGAGCGCATCCGCCTGCTCAATCAGAGCATCCAGC
>JANQSQ010000141.1 GCA_028283985.1 Rhodothermales bacterium
CCGATCTCGGTAATCACCACGTCGTACCGCCCCGTATCGCCGAGCTTCAGCATTCTTTGCTTGATCTCGTCGATGACATGGGGGACCACCTGTACGGTCTTGCCCAGATACGCCCCGGCGCGCTCTTTCGTAATCACATCGAGGTAGATGCGCCCGGTCGTGACATTATTGGCCTGGCTCATCGGGCGGCCGAGGAAGCGCTCGTAATGCCCAAGGTCCAGATCGGTCTCCGCCCCGTCCTCCGTGACGTACACCTCCCCATGCTCGTAGGGGTTCATCGTCCCGGGGTCGACATTGATGTAGGGATCGAGTTTCTGAATGGTCACGCGCAATCCCCGCGACTCCAGCAGCCTCCCCAGCGATGCGCAGACGATCCCCTTGCCCAGCGAGGACGTAACCCCTCCCGTAACAAAGATATATTTGGTATGCATGGATCTCCCCGGTTTACGCTGTAACGGTTGTTACGCGCCCCGGTTTCCATGCGCATGCTATACTTTATCCTGTACTTTTTTGCGCGCGACGAGGATCAGCCCCGTGCCGGTTTCGTTGCGGCGGCGCACATCCATCGCGTTCAGAACCAGGCCCACGGGCAGGGCCGCAAGGTAATACACCGGCAGCGCCGCAAAAGCCAGCCGGGTGGCCGCCAGCATCTGCATGGGCCATTTGACGAGTATCCGCCAGGCTTTCGAACCGTATCTCCCGTAGGTATACCGGGCCCGTACCGTTTCCAGCCCCGCCTCCTCCATTTTCTCCTCCAGCTCCGCGAGGCCGTATCCGGGGCGGACATGCTCATCCACGAATCCTTCCTTGCCGTGCGTCTTCGTGTCCGATCCCGCCCGGTCCGACGGCGTGTTGACGATAACGTGTCCCCCGTCCCTCAGCATCTGCGCAAAATTGCGGAAAACGGTCCGGTCGTCCTCGATATGCTCCATCACATCGACCGAAACGATGAGGTCGAACGCCTGGTCCAGAGGCGGCCCGGTCAGGTCGTATTCGAGAAATGCGATCCGATCCCGGAGCGCCGTCCGCTCCACGAACCGCCTCAGATCCGCCAGATAATCCAACTTGATGTCCACGGCAAGCACCCGGGCGCGCGGAAACCTCCGGGCGATATACTCCGCATACTGCCCGAATCCCGTCCCGGCATCCAGCACGTCCGCAGCCCGCCCCGCCGGCGCACCCCCCAGCAGCGCATGCACTTCCCGCCGCACGTACCATGACCGCAGAAACACGGCATGGAGCAGCGCGAAAAACATGCGATGCAACACGGGATGGATGCGGAAAAACTTTCCCAGCGCATCCTTGATCGGGTCGTACTTCATGGATTTTTAAGGATGGTTTCAAACGTATCCAGCAACCTCCCCCACGAACAGCGCTCCCGTTCCCGTCGCACCCCCTCTGCAAAAGCGGCTTCCCGGTCTTCTTCGAAATAGCGCACGACGGCGTCCGCCAGCGCCTCCGGGTCGCCGGGCGGGACCACATACCCCGATACGCCGTCTGTGACCACCTCGGCCAGCCCGCCCACATCCGTAACCACCACGGGCCGTTCGAAATGATACGCCGTCTGCACCACGGCGCTCTGCGTGGCCGATTCGTAGGGTTGCACCACCAGGTTCGCCGCCGAAAAATAGAGCCCCACCTCTTCCTCCGGAATATATTCCGCGCGCACGAGCACCGTATCCTCCAGACCAAGCGACGCGATCAGATCGCGGTACGGCTGTTCGTCGTCGTAAAACTCTCCCGCCACGACGAGCCGCGCCCCGGGCCGCCGGGCCAGAATCCGGGGCAGGGCGCGTAGCAGCACGGGCAATCCCTTGTATGCCCGGACGAATCCGAAGAAAAGCAACATGTCGGCGGCCTCCGGGAACTGCAAACGACGCCGGGCTTCCTTGCGCGGGAGCGGGTCCCCGAAATGCCCGTAGACAGGAAGCGGCGTCATCTGCACAGGGGCGGAAACGCCCATCGCCCACAGATCTTCAGCTACCGCGTCGGACAGCGCAAGCAGCGCCTCGCACCGCTTCAGAAAATACCCCGCAAGGAGGGAAACGAAACCGTGCCGCTTCTCGTGCGGGTACACGTTGTGCACGAGCGACGCCACCCCGACGCCCCGCGCAGCACGCCGCCGCCCC
>JANQSQ010000157.1 GCA_028283985.1 Rhodothermales bacterium
TTCGCTGCGTTTGCAGGGGGATTCGCTTGCTTCGGCGTCGTCGACCTCGAATCTTTCCATGGCGCTCGGTTCGGTAGGCATGAGCGGCGATATCGTCTCTGCCGGATCGCAGGGCTTCGGACTGTCGTGGCAGACCGACGCGATGCTCGTTCGTTCTTCTCTTGCTTCCTCGAAAGCGCTTTCACCCGTTTCGACGACAGTGCATCGCCTGCGTCTGGCGCTGGAGAGTTCCTATATCCTGAGGATGGGCGATCGCGCATCCCTTGCGCCGAAGTTGCAACTGGGAGTGCGTCACGACGGGGGCGACGCCGAGCAGGGGATGGGCCTGGATGTAGCAGGCGGTCTGAATTTCGCCCATCCCGCCTGGGGATTGCGCGCGCAGGTGGACATGCACGGTCTGGTGGTGCACGAAGACAGCGATTTCGAGCAGTGGGGCGTATCGGGCACGATACTTTTCGACCGTTCGCCTTCTTCGGACCTGGGCCCGTCGCTGCGTCTTACTCCCTCCTGGGGATCGCCGTCGTCTTCCGGCGGTATGCGCGCGCTCTGGTCTCGGGAGACGGTATCGGGTCTGGCGGGCTTCGGAGTCACCGACAGCGGCGCTGATCGTTCGCTTCGTTTGGACAGCCGATTCGATTACGGGTTTACGGCTTTCGGAGAGGGTGGCGTGACGGCGCCGTACGCCAGTTTATCCTTGTCCGGCAACGAAGCGCAGAGCGCGTCGGCGGGTACGGATGTGGAGATAGGCGGTGGGCTGGGCTATTCGAACCGATCCTTGGGCTTGCGTATGCAGGCCGGGATGCGAGGGTTGATGTCGGACGAAGAGTTGGCCTTCGACCGGTGGGGAGCGTCGGGCGTCGTCTCCTTCGATCCCGACCCGTCTTCGTCTCTTGGCGCCTCGTTCAACGTTTCGCATTCGTGGCGCATTGCTTCCCAAACGGGGTTCGGCGGTTCGCAGACTATGGGGATGCATCAGCCCGTAACGGGCATATCCCGGGCAAATCTCTACAACCGTCCCATGCGTATAGAAGGCGAAATGGGTTACGGTTTCTCTGCATCGGGCGGCGCAGGGGTGGCGACTCCTTACGCAGGGGTTGCTTTTTCCGACCGGGGCCGCAGCGGTCTGCTTCTGGGATTCAACTTTCAGACAGGTAGACGCTTCCTTTTGAATCTCGAAGGCAGCACGCCCGAAAACAAGGCGATTAGCCTGAATTCCATGCCCGAACTCAGAGTGCGGGGTTTGCTGAAATGGTAAAATGACTCCGGGCGGCAGTCCTGAGTCATCTTGTCATTCCGGTGCATGTTCAGAAGCGCACCTTAACTCCTACCTGAGCCCGGCGAGTATCTCCGAGCCCGCTTCGGATCGAGCCGTCGAAATTGAAAAGGAGCGATCCGAGGGCGGTGTCGAGAAAATTGTCGGCATTGGTGATGTTGAAGAGGTCCACGATGATTTCCACCTGCTGCTGCGTCCCGAATGTACGCGACAGCCGCACATCCCAAGTAAAAAACTCGTTATTCCGCCGCAGCGTGTTGCGCTGGAGGATCGTTCCGTCTGCACAGATACGGTCCGACGGCACCGCGGCGCGCTCCCCCCGCAGGGCGCAACTCTCTGACACCGGCGAGGCCGATAGATACCGGACGATGTTACTGAACGACACCTTGCCCGGAAGCGAGAAGACGAAATAGCCGGTGAACTGGTGGCGTCGGTCGCGGTCGGACCAGCCGTACTCCGGCGCCAGATCGCGGGCGTCCGCGTAGGTGAAGGTGAACG
>JANQSQ010000200.1 GCA_028283985.1 Rhodothermales bacterium
GCTACCGGGCAACGACGTTCGAAGAACTGAGCAGCACGTACTACGAAGCGGCAAACGGCCTGTACCAGGGCGGCGCCGATCTGGTGCTGCTGGAAACGATTTTCGACACGTTGAACGCGAAAGCGGCCCTGCACGCGATCGGCCGGCTCGAGCGGGATACAGGCACGACAATACCGGTGATCGTATCGGGCACGGTCACCGACCGGTCGGGACGCACACTGTCGGGGCAAACGCTGGAGGCGTTTTTCATTTCCATTCGGCATGCCCGCCCACTGGCGGTGGGTCTCAACTGCGCGCTCGGAGCCAGCGACCTCGATCGGTATATCCGTGAATTATCCCATATCGCCGATACGCCGATCAGCCTGCACCCGAACGCCGGTTTGCCGAACGAGTTCGGCGCATACGACGAGACCCCCGAAACCACGGCAGTGATTCTGAAAGAGATCGCCGAAGACCGCGTGGTGAACATGCTCGGCGGCTGCTGCGGCATGGCCCCGGCGCATATCGAAGCGATCCGGGATGCGGTCGCCTCGGCAGCGCCGCGCAAGACGCCGGAGGTGAAGCGACGGATGCGGTTGTCGGGCCTCGAACCGCTTACCAGGACGGAGACCACCGGCCTGCTGCACATCGGCGAGCGCACCAACGTGGCCGGTTCGAGGGTTTTCCTGCGATGCATCCGGGACGAAGATTTCCGCGGCGCGCTGAAAATCGCTGCCGAACAGGTGACGGGCGGCGCCAACATCATCGATGTCAACATGGACGAGGGCATGCTCGACAGCAAGGCGGTCATGCAGCGGTTCCTGAATCTGTTGGCCTCCGAACCCGGGATCAGCCGCGTACCGGTCATGGTGGATTCCTCGCGTTTCGAGGTGCTCAAAGCCGGTCTTGAATGCCTGCAGGGCAAGGGCGTCGCCAACTCGATCAGCCTCAAGGAAGGCGAGGACGTTTTCCTGCATCAGGCCCGGACGATCCGCGATCTGGGGCATGCGCTGGTGGTCATGGCGTTCGACGAAGAAGGACAGGCGACGACCATCGAACGCCGGGTGGAAATATGCGCCCGCAGCTACGCACTGCTTGTGGAGCGGCTCGGCTTCGCACCCGAAGACATTGTTTTCGATCCCAATATTCTGGCCATAGCCACCGGGATCGAAGAGCACAACGAATACGCCCGCTCCTTCATCGATTCCATCCCGCGCATCAAGGACGCCTGCCCCGGCGCGCTGGTGAGCGGCGGCGTAAGCAACGTGTCCTTCGCCTTTCGGGGCAATGGCCCGGTGCGCCGCGCCATGCACGCCGTATTCCTGTATCATGCGACCCGCGCCGGACTGGATATGGCGATCCTGAACGCAGGCTCCCTGATCGCATACGACGACATCCCGGACACGCTGCGCGAAGCCGTCGAGGACGCGATCCTGAACCGGCGCCCCGACGCCACCGAGCGATTGCTGGAGATAGCGCAAGACGTGGGCAACACGCCCGAAACGAGCCACGCCGTGGTGGATGCCTGGCGCGAGTTGCCTGTCGAGGCCCGGCTGGAGCATGCGCTGGTGCATGGCCTCGACGAACATATCCTGAGCGACGTCGAGGAAGCAAGGCTGGCGGCGGAGCGCCCGCTGCATGTCATCGAAGGCCCCCTGATGAACGGCATGAACCGGGTGGGGGACCTGTTCGGCGCCGGAAAGATGTTTCTCCCGCAGGTCGTCAAATCGGCGCGGGTGATGAAACAGGCCGTGGAATATCTGGTGCCGTTCATGCGGGGAGACGAATCCGCCTCGCTTGCGCACGGACGCGGCAAGGTGGTGATGGCCACGGTCAAGGGCGATGTGCACGATATCGGCAAAAACATCGTCAGCGTGGTGCTGCAATGCAATGGGTTCACGGTCGAGGACCTGGGCGTCATGACGCCTTGCCAGCGCATCCTCGACACGGCCCGCGAGAAGCAGGCGGACATGATCGGCCTGTCCGGGCTGATTACGCCATCGCTCGACGAAATGGTGCATGTCGCCGGGGAAATGCAGAAGCAGGGGTTCGGTATGCCGCTGCTGATCGGCGGCGCCACCACCTCGCCGATTCATACATCGGTCAAGATCGATCCGGTGTATGCCGGACCCGTCGTGTACGTGAAGGATGCTTCCCGCGCCGTCGGAGTGATGAAGGAACTGGTCGGGGACCGGCACAGCGACTATGTCAGGTCGGTGGATCTCGAGCATGCCGCCCGGCGAAAACGGCATGCCGGGCCGAAGCGCCGGCGGCCGAGCCTGACCCTCGACGCAGCCCGTGCAAACCGTTTCGATGGAGACTGGAATGCCTACTCCCCACCGAGACCGGACCGACCCGGTGTG
>JANQSQ010000204.1 GCA_028283985.1 Rhodothermales bacterium
GGCGAATTGGAAGAGGTTTCAGATATGGATCGGGAGATGATGGGTAAAGCGGCCGCTATGGGCGCCAGAACCGCGAAAAAGGTTGAAAAGGCTATAGAAGTAGCGGAGGCTCTACCGGAAAGCGTACCCTGGCGACAAAAGGCTATCGCAAAACTTGAAGACCTGTTTTGTCGAATCGAAGACGTTGCGGAGACGGTGGCGCTTGCTGCAAGTAAGGAATTCGCCGAACTGGTGGAAGTTAGAGTTCAGGAGTGTCTCGATGAGGAACCGGGAAGTTAGACAACACCCAAAATTCAGTTCCGAACTTAGAATCATCCCCACTTACACAGTTTAGCGGACACGCCCACCTCCCCAGAGCATCAAACCCCCATCACGTCCGCCCAACCACTGTGGCGATTCCGTGATCAATGATTTGGTTTCGTATGATTAAACTTGACACGCCCAATTCGTCGGCGAACTCCTCCAGGGTGTCGACATCAATATTTTGCGTATTTCCGATCTTGTTTTCGATCCACTTTACAGGGGCAAGTAGTTCAGCGGCGAACGCCCTGGACATGGATTGAGAGGGTGTGCGAGACATGCTTAACACCCCAAATCCGTCGTGTTCGCGCGAGATATAATTACCCAATGCGCGCGCAAGGATAAATCTTTTGCCCCTTGGTCCTTTTGCCCTGACTACGCATGAAGGAGAATTATTAGCGACACAACCCTCAAGCCCTTCGTAAGGTATCGATTCCGGTTTATTCCAGATAACGAATTCGCCATTTTGTTCGATAGGAAACGGTTGGTTAGGCATATCCAATTCTTCCCGCACGGCATGAGCATAACGATACCCGTTATCCCATGGCAATATCAGTGCGTCCTGGATACGATCCTGCACGGCATCGCGCACATCTGGCCATGCCGTACCGCTTTGGCCCTGATTGGCGTCGTGAACCGCTCCGTCAATCCATGTATTCATTTCGTCAAGGGATTCTATATCCGCACACAGAATCCCTTCCTCACGGGTCAACGGATCCGATCTATTCCATATTTCAGCGATTCGCGCCGCCTCCCCGGGGTCGATATCGAACGGATCGAGTCCTAAAATAGCCGCCGCTTTGCAGAATTCTTTTTCTTCCGCATCGAGCGAGTTGATAGCCTGCCACTCGGATTTCAGAAATTCGTGTACAACTTCTTTCTGATCGAGACGCTCGATTACCGCTTCTATAAGCGACGTGAACTCTTCTTGCAGAGCCTGGCGATCCAACCTGGCGTCGTACTGAGAAACGAACTGTACAGGGGCATGTTCGGCATCCCATGGCCTGACTTTGAGATAGACCGAATCTCCCATGGGTTCAAAAATAACGCGTGGAAATACGAACCCGTTGCCTGCATAAGACAGGTCATGCCTGGATTCGAACCCTTCTCGACACGTATCGGATTCATTCCACAGATTCCACCAATTAGTCACCAGCCATTCTGCAACACGTATAAGCGGAACGAAGATATGATCGTCCCATTCCTTTGCGTATCTGTCGTACAGATACGTCGCCGGTTGCTTCCCTTCAACCGAAATAACCAGACGCGCCATGGTTTCCTGAGCCGCCCGATCCGGATATGGCTCGGCGCTTTCCTGATCCCATGTGTAATCGAACAAAGGCATTAATGTAGACCTGTAACTGTTTGGCCCGATCTCAGGGCGAAACCGTGGTATTCTCCCGACACCCGGTTGGTAAGCCTTGCTTCGAATATCGTTTCGCCATCCCTGTACCAAACGACACGGGGGAATTTGCCCCCCTTGGCGAATTTTCCGAACTGGCGAAGAAGAATGCCCTGTTTAAGCCACTCCTGAACCAGATCGGGATTTTGTTGAAGGTCTCTCGGGCATTTCGTTCTACCAGGCTTATTTGTCGGAGGGCGACGATCCTTATCAGGCATTGTCCTGTGATGCGTGCTGCCCGTATATCGAGCCTTTTGAGCAATTTCCTCAATCGGCGGCGCCCCAGCGGGAGGAGGTAATACCTTCTTTGACTTGGGATTGTCGCGAGTGCGTCCGAGCGGCTTCGCAGCCATAGCAATGAACCTGTACTAATGGAAATACAGAACGGTTTCCGCTCTAACTCGTGTGGCATGGCCTCGAGCAGTGGTAGCAACCGTTTACACGGAAAAAGTATCTCTTGGCGTCCACGACCGCCGAGGAACAAGAGTAGTGCCGACCAAGATGTATTCGATTTTCCGGACGAGGAAGCCAGGGACACCCAGACTCATGGACTTCGTGGTCGCCGTTTGCCTGCGCGTTTTTGCTGACGTAGTAATCTTGCATTTTCTCGCAGTCGGATGCCGGACACGGATTCTACGAATCCGTTTCAGAAATGTCAATCCCCATCGGGCACGAGGCGGGCGCTTGATTCCGGCTTTGCAAGTTTAGCATTTACCCGGCGCCTGCGGTCTCCGTCGTGCGACCAGGCGGCTTGTTTCCTACACCCTGGCTGTCATTTCCCTAACCCCTCACAAAAAGGATACTCGCGCCACATCTTCCACTTGAGCCAAATCTGCCCCAGCGTAACGGAAAAGAGATACGCGCCTATGCACGTCAGGAAGAGAGAATCGTCAAGCAGACATATCCAACCGAACACCAGGCTGGCCGCATCAAGCCAGTCGATGCGGAGTTTGGAATCCCGGAGATTTGCAACGGTTCTCATTACTACGTTCAGGAAATACTCTCATCCAGAAAACGCTTGATCCTGTCCCGATTCGCGGTCAGGCTGGAAAACTGCTTCTCGCATATATCGCTGAAGCGGGCCAGCACCTTGCGATTGATCGATTCCTGATCCTCAAAGATAGCGAGCGAGCGGTACGGGACCCCCCACTTCTCGAATTGGAGCAATACGATCGTGGCGTCGCGGGCCTTGCGACCACCGGGACATGGCTATACCCCTGCGTATGCGTATTCGGCAGGGAACGATTTCGCCACGTCGGCAACAGGAGACGGACTGGTGTTCAATGCGTGAGCAGCGAGGCGTTTGACTACTTTGGGACCGAGCGCCACATATGTACCGCAACTCGCATCTATAGCCACTTGGTAGTGCCATGTGCCCTTGTGCAATTCCATGAGAATTGTGTAATTCTCGGCTTTTTGCAGGGCATCTGCTTTCTCGTACCCGTGGTCCGGATCGTTGGCGACTACGTTCTGAATAAAAGCATCTTTGAACTCGGCAGCCTTCGCGCCTCTAATAATAAGAAAGCCCCTCAGCTTCTTGAAAATCTTCTGGTCTCCGGGCGCCAACCGGACAATATCCCGCTTGTACGACGCTTCGCAACGAAGCCAAAAAGATGCCGGTGCTCCGATGGCCTTTTCCAGCATTGAGGCAATCCTTTTGTCAATGGAGCCGCCCAAGAGAATATCCTGAAGCTCGTCCAACGAGGCGCCCATTCGTTCGGCAACTGTCTCTTTGGTCAGTTCCTTGTTTTCCATGACCTGTTC
>JANQSQ010000206.1 GCA_028283985.1 Rhodothermales bacterium
GCTGGAGACGACGGACGCGTCAAGAGTTCGCCGGTTGCGCGCCGTATGGCTGATGAGCACGGGATTGCATTGGAGCAGATCGCAGGCAGCGGCCCCGAAGGACGCATTGTGAAGCGGGATATAGAAGCGGTGATCCGGCGGCATGCGCCTGCTCCGGGCCTCACGCCTGGATACCCCGTGCCAGGGACCATGATCGAAATGCCCGTGGAGGAGGTATCCGAAATCGTGCGCATTTCACAGATGCGCAAGGCCATTGCGCGCCGTCTTTCGGAGAGCAAGTTCACCTCGCCCCATTTTTATCTGACCGTAGATGTGGATGCGGAGCAGGCCGTAGCGGCTCGCGCCCGCGTCAACAAGCAGGCGGAGGCCGCCGGCGGGGTGAAAATTTCGTTCAATGACCTCGTTACGAAGGCCTGTGCGCTGGCTCTGCGCGCACATCCGGCCGTCAATGCTTCCTGGATCGAGCAGGAGGGCGTGATTCGCCAGCATGGACATGTCCATGTTGCGATTGCCGTAGCCATAGACGACGGACTGGTCACACCGGTTATACGGCACGCAGACCGGAAGGGCCTGACGCATATTGCCGTGGAAACCCGCGAGCTGGCGCAACGGGCCCGTGATCGTACGCTGCAGCCGGAAGACTGGGAAGGCTCCACCTTCACGACAAGTAACCTCGGTATGTACGGCGTCGAGGAATTTACGGCCATCATCAATCCCCCGAATGCGTGCATTCTCGCCATCGGGGCGATTCGCGACGAGGCGGTGGTGAAGGAAGGGGCGGTCGTTCCCGGCAAGCGTATGAAACTGACGCTTTCGTCCGATCACCGCGTGGTGGACGGCGCTGTGGCCGCCGCCTTTATCGGGACGGTGCGGAGCTATCTTGAAGAGCCGCTTTCCATGTTGCTATAGCGCTTTCGAGGCAGCACGGTGACCGGATTCAGGATCGCGCATGTATCGGATTTGCATTTCGGCAAGATTTCGCATCGCGGGGTCGTCGGGGCGCTTATCGATGAAATCAACGATTCGGACGTCGATCTCGTTGCCGTAAGCGGGGATCTGACCCAGCGGGCCCGCATTGTCGAATTCGAAGAGGCCGCCGCCATGCTTGCGGCTCTGGGGCCACCGGTCGTCGTCGTGCCCGGAAACCATGACGTATCTCCCTGGTGGCAGCCGTTCCTGCGTATTTTCACGCCGTTCGAGCGGTATCGCCGATTCATCGGGCCCGAAGTGGCTCCGTTCTTTCGCATGGATGGCGTGGCCGTGCTTGGCCTGAATTCGGCCCGCCGGTGCACGATCAAGGGGGGGCGCATCGACGAACGCACCTGCGAGGATATCACACATCGTCTGTCACCTGTCCCGTCCTCCGTGTTCAAGGTGCTTGTGGTGCATCACCAGTTGTCGCGTATGCAGTCGTTATGGTCACACGACGTGGCCCGGTACGCCCGTCGCGCGCTTGACCGGGCGGGGGAAGCCGGCGTATCCCTCATCCTTTGCGGGCATCTCCATGTGTCCCATGTCGAGCCCCTTGAGATTACGCTGGAAACGAATCCCATGCATCGGATTGTGGTTGCCGTTGCAGGGACCGCAACCAGTACGCGCGGACGGCGTACATACCGTTCCCGGAATCACTACAATGTGATCGACATCGAAGCAGACTTTTTCTCGATAGAGGGAAGACAGTACCTGGCCGAAGAGAGCCGGTTCGTGTCGGAGGGCGTGACCCGGTTCAAGCGGTGAGGGGCAGAGGACGGTTTTGCACTGCTCCGTTTTCTTTTCCCGTTCTCCGGGCCTATTTTCCAAGAGGTATTCCCCGGTCTCTTCGACAAGGAGGCATCGCATGATCGGTTTGCCAAAGGCAATGTTTTCCGCCGGAGCAGGCATAGCGCTGCTTGCTTCGTTCGGTTTTCTGTCCGGTGGCGTGTACGCACAACAGGCGCCCGTGAAGGTGGATGTCGATTATGCGGCCTTCGCGTACGATGAAGCGACGTCGCTCGTAGAAGTGTATATCGGTGTCGAGGCGCCTTCCCTGGATTTTGAGGCGGTCGAAACCG
>JANQSQ010000215.1 GCA_028283985.1 Rhodothermales bacterium
CGAGGAGGAAGCGGCGGTGCTATGGGAGTGGGAGGGTCTGTGGGGCGCGAGCACGGATCCTCTGGATGCGACGGACCGATCGTCGCCCTTGTTTACGGCCCCGCCGGGAAGCGCGGGCGCCGAGTACCATTACATCGCGAGCATGACGACGTCGGCTTCGGGCGCGCCGCACACGGCCAGGCGAAGAGTGACGGTGAGGGTGAGGGATACGGCTCCTCTGGAGCTGCCGGATTTTATGACATGTAACGAGACAAACTATGAAGTACATGTTGGAGATGCGGATTTTCGATTCGATTGCGTGCCCAATGGTTCTCATCCCAACGACACTTGGCGGTGGATAAAGGGACCGGACTCGGATTTTTCTATAGAGGAACTGGCAAATCGTATTCCCGAACGGCGCAACGAAGAGAGGGCAACGGAAGAATTTTTGCATTTCAATCCCTTGTTTCTTGTTCCCGAATCTTTTCCCGCGGATAGTTTGGCCGCGAATGCGGAGATCGCTGTCTATCAGTATGATATTTGCCTCTTTCGCGACGCCTTCGACCCTGTAGTAGGGCCATATCGCGATTTAGAGCACGAACTGGTTACGGTGAGGTTGCATAAGAGTGAGAGGGAGCCGCCTGTCGTCACATGCAAGAACGAAGAGGTATACGAAGGCGCAGCCGACTTTACGCTCAACTGTTCGGTGGAGAATGAACCGTCAGACGCTGCGTACTCGTGGACGGCTCGGGGCGATACGCAGGATACGAGCCTGTTGACGAGCGGTACGGACGGTCTTACGCCCACATTCGCCGTGCCGGACAATGTCAATGCGGACACGGACTACAAATATACGGTCACGCTGTCGGCTTCGGGCATCGACGATGTTACCGAAGAGGTCACTGTTACGGTGCTGAACAAGCCGACGCTGACGGTGTCATGCTGGCCCATCGATCCGGTGTACGAAGGCGACGAGGACTTCCGCATTGACTGCGAGGTGTCGGGCATGCGTTCCTACAACCATGTCTGGACGATTCGCGGCGACACGCCATCGAGCGCCCTTTCGCTTTTAAGCGATCCGACGATCCCGAAGCCGACGTTCCATGTGCCGGACCTTGGGGATTTGTCCGAGGATACGGACTATAAATACAGGCTGACGGTGAGCGCCGAAAATGCGGAGGACGGGACGGAGGATGTGACGGTGACGGTGTTGAACAAGCCAGCGCTTGCGGTGACCTGCGCGGATCCCGGTTCGGTATACGAGGGATCGGACGACATTGCGTTCGATTGCGAGGCGTCGGGCGCTCCCGCGGGTTTCGCCTACGACTATGCATGGACGGCCCGGGGCAATACGCAGGATACGTCGCTTTTGATAGCCGGCACGGACGGCCCGACCCCGACGTTTTCGGTGCCGGACAACGTGGCCTCTACGACGCGGTACGAGTACCTTTTGACGGCGAGCGCGGCGAATGCGGAAGACGGTTCGGCGAGAGTGACGGTGACCGTGCTGAACCGCGGGGCGCTCGCTGTCGTCTGTACGGATCCTGGTTCGGTACACCAAGGTTCTCCGGACTTCGCGCTGGCCTGCTCGGCGTCGGGGGGGCCTTCGGGTTCCGCGTACGACTACATCTGGACGGCTCGGGGCGACACGCAGGATACGTCGCTTCTCAGCGCGACGGACATTGCTTCTCCCACGTTCTACGTGCCGGACGAGGTAGCCTCTACGACGCGGTACGAGTACCTTTTGACGGCGAGCGCGGCGAATGCGCAAGACGGGACTGCAGAGGTCACGGTGACAGTATTGAATACGGGCGCGCTTGCGGTGACATGCGCGGATCCCGGTTCGGTGTACGAAGGCTCGGCGGATATCGCTTTCGACTGCGAGGCATCGGGGGCTCCAGCGAGTTCCGATTACGCGTACGCCTGGACAGCTCGCGGCGATACGCAGGATACGTCGCTCCTGAGCGCCGCGGACATTGCCTCGCCGACGTTCCATGTGCCTGAGGAAGTGAGCATGACGACGCGGTACGAGTACCTGCTGACCGTCTCGGCGGCGAATACGAAATCCGGTACGGCCGAGGTGACAATCACTGTACTGAATAAGGCCGCGCTTGCGGTGACATGCGCGGATCCGGGTTCGGTGTACGAAGGATCGGAGGATGTCATGTTCGACTGCGAGGCGTCGGGCGCGCCTGCGGGTTCCGATTACTCGTACGTATGGACGGCCAGGGGCGATACGCAGGATACGTTGCTCCTGAGCGCCGCGGACATTGCCTCGCCGACGTTCCATGTGCCTGACGAAGTGGCTGCTGCGACAACGTACGAGTACCTTTTGACGGCAAGCGCGGAGAATGCGGAAGACGGGACTGCAGAGGTCACGGTGACAGTATTGAATACGGGCGCGCTTGCGGTGACATGCGCGGACCCCGGTTCGGTGTACGAAGGATCGGAGGATGTCATGTTCGACTGCGAGGCGTCGGGTGCGCCGGGGGACAACCCGCAGTACACATACGTCTGGACGGTGCGCGGCGACACGCAGGATACGTCGCTGCTGAGCGCAACGGACATTGCCTCGCCGACGTTCCATGTGCCTGACGAAGTGGTTGCTGCGACAACGTACGAGTACCTTTTGACGGTTTCT
>JANQSQ010000219.1 GCA_028283985.1 Rhodothermales bacterium
ACCGCCCGGTGGCGAATCGTGCCCATCGAAGCGGCGCGCTTCATGTCACGATGGACTGGCTCGCTCCGGACGGCACGGCGCTCCTTCGCGAGGATACCCGCTTCGTGTTTCGGGCCGAGGCCGATCTCCGCGTAGTGGATCGCATCACGACGCTGACCGCGCTGGACCGGGAGGTGTCTTTCGAGGACAACAAGGAAGGAGCCCTTGGTTTACGGGTCACGCGCGCGCTGGAAATGCCTTCGAGCCGTTCTGTGGATGTGCTGGCGGATGACGGTTCTGTAATCAGTACGTCGGACAACGAACATGTGACCGGACGGTACCGCAACAGCGAGGGGGTCTCGGGATATCCTGATGTCTGGGGGAGGCGCGCCCGCTGGATGACGCTCTCCGGGACGATCCGGGATCGTCCGGTGGCGGTCGCGGTGCTCGATCATCCCCGGAACCCGGGGTTTCCTACCTACTGGCACGCGCGCGACTATGGCCTGTTTGCGGCCAACCCGTTTGGACAGGCTGTTTTCAGCGAAGGGGCGGAAGCCCTGCATTTCGCGCTGGCGCCGGGGGCGTCTACTACGCTGCGCCATCGGATTATCCTCTTTTCCGGGCATCCGGCGCCTGACGATGTGGAGGCCCCCTACCGCGCTTTCGCAGAATAGCCCACTGCTTCGTCATTCCTTGCCAGCGCACCCCTTTCAGCCTCTGAGCTTAGCGGACTTAATCAGAGTATCCTTAACCGCTTACCCGTACCGCATTTTTTCTGTGTAAACCCTTTGTCAGCTATGCAGCGCATGGACCGCCGCCGTTTTTTAGAGACTTCATCCATTGCTCTCGGAGGATTCGCTTTCGGGGGACTTGTTGCCGGGTGCGGCGGAGAAGGCGCCGGGACGGGAGAAGTCGCCCGAACGGTCGTGCAGCCGTCCTGGAAATACGCTATCTGCAACGAGATCATGCAGGATTGGGACTGGGCGCGGCAGTGCAGGTACGCCGCCGAGGCGGGGTATGAGGGGATTGAGGTAGCGCCCTTTACGCTGGGCGATCATGTAGACGACATATCGACGGATCGCCGGGCCGAACTTCGGGGGATTGCCGAGGAAGCCGGCGTGGATATCCTGGGATTGCACTGGCTGCTTGTGACGCCGGAAGGCCTGCACGCCACTACGCCCGACGAGGCCATTCGCCGCAGGAGCTGGGAGTACATGGCGAAGCTTGCGGAGTTTTGTGCGGATCTCGGTGGTAAGGTGATGATTTTCGGTTCGCCCGGACAGCGTTCTTCGGTGGGGATTTCGACCGAGGAGGCGGTCGAGCATCTGACGAACGGGCTGCGCGATGTAGCCCCGGCCATTGCCGGGCATGGCGTGCAGTTATTGCTGGAACCGTTGTCCAGCGATCAGACGGACGTGATCAATACGCTGGGCGAGGCGCTGGCTGTGGTCGAGGCGGTCAACCACCCGGCTGTCTCGACCATGTTCGATTTTCACAACACGGCGGACGAAACGAGTCCGCTTGACGAGCTGGTCCATACCTATTACGATCATATCGGGCACATCCAGATTCAGGAAATGGACGGTACGTACCTTGGCGCCGGCGATGCCGTTGAGACGTACGTGCCGGCGCTGCAAGCCTTCCGGGATAATGGCTACGACAGGTGGATATCGCTTGAGGTATTCGATTTTGAACCCGGGCCCGAGTTGATCGCAACGACTTCGATGGCTACGCTGAAAAGGATGCAGGCGGCGTTGTAAAGGGAGCGTCGGACCATTTCTTAACAAAATTTTAACATCATTGACTTACTTATCTAAACATTGTTTATTATGCAGGTGCCAAAAAAAGTTTATTTATATAAGGAAATAAAATCGCATTTATTTCTAACAATGAACAAAATTGTTCTATGCATTATTTAATTTTTGAAAGTTAAAAAAATAAGCAAGTTGTTTTTTTTGGCGCATCTGCACTAACATTATAACAGGGCGCCCAGACAACGACCCCCGAAGAATCTCGTCGGGTAGTACCCGATGCGTTGATAGCCGTGCCTGTGCACGGACTTTTTGTCGTATCCGGACGCCAAATTGGGGGATATGCCATGAGTTACCGTGCTGAAGCCGTTCGCGTGTGGCGAAACGACGATGTTAAGCGCAGGCGGGGTTCGTTCGATATACTCCTTGCTCCGGTTACTTCCTCCCTGACAGGTTCTTCTGAACATGCTCAGGTTCGTCTCAATAGGGGGAATGGGACAGAGGAAGCTAACCGGGCAGGAGTTGCTATGCTCCTCCTTTGATCCTGTACCACGGTTCGCCGGTTTCGGATACCGGGGCGATGTAGCGTTACAGCGCGAGCCCTACGCCGGCGGCAAGCACGGTTCTGTGATTTCCCTGGCTTGCTTCCACGTTCACGAGAAATGGGCCGAGTTTGAGCGAGACGCCCGCCATGCCCCGAAGGGTCGTATCCCCTGCCAGCTCGAAGGAGATATTTTCGCCTTCGGCCGCCGATAGCTCTTCTCCGAACGTGTAATCCACGTTCACGGTGGTTTCTTCCGTTTGTATTCCTGCATACAGTGTCAGGAAGACGAAGGTTTTGCTGATTGCAACACCGGCAGCTATCGAGGAGGTCGAGAGGATTTCTTCACTGGCCGTGTTGGTGATCAGAAGGCGTTGCATCATGAAGTGGCCGGCGATATGGAAAGGCAGGCCCGGTATATAACGGTCGACGCTGTGACGAAACCCGATGCCGACGAATTGGAGGTATCCATAGTCTTCGTGGCGGGCACGGGGGAGGTAGCGAACGATGAGGTCTGTACCCGCCAGTGAGCCGACGCCAAGTTGTGGGACAACGAGGGGAGCAATCGATCCGTCGTACAAACCCGGCAGCACGTTGAATGAAAGTGTGCTGTCGATGACGATGTCGTCAGGGGTGTTGTCCAGTCCATCCGCACCAGGATGCACCGTTTGCCGGACATTTCCCGTGACGATCCCCGGCGACGTGTCTCCGAACAGGGTGGGACCGTTGTTGATCAGGAAGGTTACGGGCAGGTTGTACCGGTTGCCGTCCGGAGCGTGGAATGTGTAGGGGGTTTCGTATGCGATATTGAGCGTCCGGTCGATATCGGGGATCAAAGCCCCCATCACCTTGACGCCGAGGAACAGGTCGAATGGAAGGGCCCCGCCGCCCACGTTAGCGGTGTGGATCAGTCCGCCGTTGATATCTGCCCCGAAGGCGTTCACAACGGGCTGGAGGTATAATTCGGCATACTCCGCCCCGACATCGGAGATGACGTCAGGGAGTTGCTGCGCGAGCGCCGGGCGGGACGCCAGAAAGGTTATGCCAAGAGCTGCGTACGATACTGTACGCGATAGATATGAGAAACTGCGGGACGTCAAGAGAGAATGTGCGTTATTCCGCCAGCGTTACAAGCATCCATTCTTTGAGCGTGCTGATACCGAAGCCCCCTGGAGGGACTCCCCGGAAGCCCCGCCCTTCTGCACTGGGCATGCGGCCACCCGGCATTCCCCCGAAACCAGGCTGTTGCGCTACATTCACGACGAACTCGTCCGGGGTAGCAATGCCGACGCCTATTTCCTGGCCCGGTTTTGTTCCGATAGCATACAACACTCCGTCGGTGTGTGCAAGGGGCACCTGAATTTCGTAGGTGAGTACGCCCTGGTCTGCTTCAACCGCTGCGGCAATACCCGGAATGGAGTCTTTGTGCCTGCGAATTACTTGTCCGTCTGCCCCGATGATTTCCACCTCCCGGGTTGAGCGCTCGATGCGAACACGGTCGGCTGCCGCTCCTTCGCTGAGGCGGCGCTCGCCGGCGTCATCCATGGACAGGCCAAGCGGAAAACGAATACCGAAGGTTTCTTCCTTGCCGCCGGCAGGATCCACCCAGACAATCAATCCTGCGCGCATAATGCTCCCGATACTCGCCACGTTTCTTGTGCTGAGCGAAAGGTACAAGTAATCGTTGTCGTTCTGTATGCCGATCAGGAGACCGTCCTGACCGCTGAGGGTTTGCAGTTTGCCGCCCCATTCATTCAGTTGGGCGTCCACGACCACCGGATCGCCGGGTACGGAGCTCGTGAGCGGGGCGGCGCTTCCGCACCCTGTGAGTAGCACAGCAGCCAGTGCAGCGACGGCGAACGTTTGTCTAAGAGTAAGGAGCGCGTCCATGGCGTGTTGCGGGTGTGGCGTATCCATAAAAAACGCC
>JANQSQ010000249.1 GCA_028283985.1 Rhodothermales bacterium
CCCGAAGGACGGGGCCTGTTTTCCCGCCATGCGGCGTTGCCGCTCGCTTATGTGGCTGGGCCACACTGCGCTCGCGGCGCCTGGCCTGGCAGAAAAATAGGCCCCGCAGAGCGCCGCTGCATAGTGGTAACAGGCCCTGAAGAGTTCACCTGAAACCCACACTCCCTAACACGAAATCCGTTATATTTTAAGGATACTCTGATCCACCGTCCCGACACGTACGCTCGTGCCGCAACGCCCTTCCGAAGAAATCCCTCGCAATGCGCTGGCGCCTGGCGCAAAAGCCGGTGCGGCCCATGCGATCCACCCGGACCGTTCCCGGTCGGGTACCCTTGGCTCCTATATCGAGCTGGCGAAACCTGAAATCACGCTGCTCGTCGCGTTGTCATCCGTCGGAGGGTTTTTCCTTGCGCCTGCGGAATTTATCGACCTGGGGCGCCTTGCCCTTCTTCTTATCGGCGTCACGCTCACGAGTGCGGGCGCAGGCGCGCTGAATCACTGGATAGAAAGAGACTATGACGGCGCCATGCGCCGGACGATGAATCGTCCCCTCCCCTCGGGGCGAATTTCCCCATCGGCAGCGCTGGCCCTGGGAGCCATTCTGGCTGCGGCAGGGATCGGGCTGTTGTGCCCGCTCGTCAACCCGCTTACCGGCGTGCTGGCGCTGGCGACGGTTTTGCTCTACCTGTTCGCATACACCCCTCTCAAGCGCCGTTCCCGATGGAACACCCTGGTGGGCACGCTTCCGGGCGCTTTGCCCGCACTGGGCGGGTGGACAGCGGCTACCGGATCGATCGGCTGGGGCGGCATCGCCGCGTTCTCCATCCTCGCTGCATGGCAAATGCCGCATTTTCTTGCGCTCGCCTGGATGTATCGCAAGGATTATGAACGGGGCGGATATGCCATGCTTCCTGTGGCGGATCCGTCGGGCCGTTCGACCACGCGGCAAACTCTTTTCTTCACCATCCTTCTTTTCGCGCTGAGCCTCTGGCCTGTCGCCCTGTCTCTCACCGGATGGGCCTATGCCATCGGCGCCGTTGTACTGGGCGCATGGTTTCTGCATGCTGCGCTCGCCTTCCACCGCAGCAAGGAAATCCAGGATGCCCGGCGTGTGCTGAACCTATCCATACGGTACATTCCGGCACTCATTCTCGTTCTTCTTATCGATCGCATCCTGCTCGGCAATCTCTTTTAAGAATCGGCTGTCGGTACGTATCTGACCGGTTCCCGCCTCTGCAAGCATGTCCATGCCGGTTCATCCCGTCCATATCGACGATCTCACCCATCGCTACGGGTCACGCACAGCCCTGGATACTATCTCCCTAACCGTATCGCAGGGAAGTTTCTATGGCCTTCTCGGCCCGAACGGCAGCGGAAAAACCACCCTGTTTCGCATCCTTGCGACGCTTCTGAATCCGTCGGAAGGTTCGGTGCGCATCTTCGGGGCCGACCCGCTAATGCATCCTGCTCGCGTTCGGCAGCATACCGGCATCGTTTTTCAGGGTGTGGCCCTGGATGACGAATTAACCGTACTGGAAAATCTGCGTACCCATGCGTCTCTGTATGGCCTGCGGCGCAGCACATTTCAGAAGCGTCTCGCCAGACTACTGCCGCTTTTCGGGTTGGAGGAACGGCTCCACGAACGCACGGAACGCCTTTCCGGCGGCCTGAAACGCCGCGTCGACCTGGTACGGGGTCTCCTGCACGCACCGCCGCTCCTGCTGCTTGACGAACCGGCTACCGGACTGGATCCGGCAGCCCGGCAGGCGCTGCGGGAAGCCATCGACCGTCTCCGACGCCAGGAGGGAACAACCATTGTACTGGCCACGCATCTCATGGAGGAGGCCGATCGTTGCGACTACCTCGCAATTCTGGACCGGGGACGTGTAGCGGCTCAAGGCACTCCGGACTCGCTTAAACAGGCCGTCGGGGAAGAAACACTGTGGATCGAATGCGACGACCCGCAGGACCTTGCCGAACGCATAGCAAAGCAATTCAACGTATCGACGCAGGTGATCGGTACGCGCGTACAGCTCTCCGGACCCGATGCCCACGATCTGCTGTCCCCCGTCTATGAAACAGCCGGCGAAAACATCCGGTCAGTGACCATCCGGCGCCCCACGCTCGAAGATGTGTTTATGATGCATACGGGGCACGGCCTCCACGAAAACGGGCTACCGGTCGAAGAAGAAATATCATGAAAATGCATGCCGTGCCTGCGCTCTGGCGCCGGGAACTGGTCAAGTTCGTACGGGACACGAACCGGGTTGCAGGCGCCGTGCTGCAACCGCTCGCTGTCTGGTTGCTCCTCGGGTTCGGATTCCGCGACTCCTTCCGTCTGCCGACTCCTGCCGGCATGGATGTGCCCTACCTGGAATTCCTGTTCCCGGGCATGATGGCGCTCGTAGCGCTCTTCACCTCCATCTTCTCGACAATCTCCATCGTAGAGGAACGCCACAGCGGCTTCCTGCAGGCCGCACTGGCAACCCCGGTGCACAGATCGTCTCTCGTGCTGGGTCCTGTGCTGGGAAGCACCACGCTTGCCGTGGGACAGGGGCTGTTGTTTTTTGCCCTGATCCCCCTGACAGGTCATACGCCAAGTCTCCCGGCACTTGCCCTGATGACCGGGATTCTGGCGCTTGTCGCATTCGGTTTTGCGGCGCTGGGCGTCGTGATCGCCTGGCAGAGTCGCACCACCCGGGGCTTCCATGCCGTGATGAATCTCTGCCTGATCCCCCTTTGGGTATTATCGGGTGCTTTCTTTCCCATCGAAGGCGCACCAGGCGCCCTGCAATGGGCTATCCGGTTCAATCCGGTTTCGTACGGGGTCGACGCACTGCGAACAGCCATGTACTGGCCACAAAATCCGCCGATGGATGCTTTTTCGTTCGTCCCTTCCATTGCCGTAACCGGACTCTTTGCGGCGGTAATGCTGGTGCTTGCCGTTCGTACCGCCGGGAAACCCGTCAGGGAGTTCCGGTGAAGGACGTAGGCAGCCTTGTTCCGGGCCAATCAACCCCAAGAGACCCATCTCGATACGCACACGCAGAACCCGCAAACCCTTCGTTCAGGGAGAAAACAGCTGTGCCCGGGAATTTGACAACCGAATCCTGACGGCGTATCCTGCAAACGAAAATCGCTGCCCGTGGCGGCATAATCCACCACGCCGCTACACTTAAAAATCGCCTGTTCAGCGCAAATTTCAGCTGAAAGTATACTGTGGGGTAAAGCAAACCTCATGACTGAAAAGTTTCATCTATATCTGAGTCCTGACCTTCTCCTTGAAGATGCTACTAGTCGCCGGATCGATTTCGACGCACTACCGGAATTAGTGAGTAGCATAATAGAAACAGCGAATGCTATAGATCACTGATTTATTCTTCCATGGCATCCAACCTGGATTGACGTTCCTCTTCAATGCGTTCCCGTTCGAAATCGGTAATATATTGAAGGTTTTTCAGGTGGTGGAGAGTGGCTGAGAAACCGGTTTGCAGCTTTCTGGAAACATTTGCGACAGCGGTTTCTGTTGCAAGTGGTTCGTCCAGTTGCGCAACGGCGTTGCGCACTAAATGCCAAGGCATCAATAGCATTGCAGCGAATGCATTGGCGCGCTTTTCGATGTCCCTCGGCGCCCACGGACCACTGGCGACCGCAAGGCGTTGTCCCACATCCCGGTCGAATAGCAGGTGACAAAGTTCGTGAGCGAGTGTAAATCGACGTCCCTGTAAACTGGCGTTCATGGGATTCCGGGGATTCCAAGCCACGCCGGGGCGGTGTTGAGGTCCAGCTATCGAAACTCCTCGAATGGACTCATCCGACCAAGGCATTTCGATCACCTCGACATTCCATTCGCCAAGCATGTGTTCAATGTCTACACAATCCATACCGAAAAAACTATCCTGGATATGATCCTCGAATACTTCTTCCGCCAGATCGTATCCCTGTTCCCAAGGAGCAGCGTTGGAATCGTCAATAGGTTCGTTCCGACACATGGATACCACAGGATCGATTTCATCCTGTTGCGCATCAAGTTTGAGTATAGCAGCTGCAAGCCTCAGGACATCTTGCTCATTGATGTCTGGCGAAACAGAACCATACATCAGCCCGGCGTGGCAAGAACCTTCGATCACCAACGGTGAACTCCCCGTCGTTTCTAGCAACCTGCCTTGCTCTTCTTGGGAAAAATCACCTATCCACCGTTTCAGGTTATTCCAGCCTTGACAGACAGTTTCTTCATTTTCTCCCAAGCCAGCCAGCCACATCATCATGCTGTCTTGTCGCTGTGCATTACTTAATTTTAATTCGCGAGTAGCAGAAATCAATCTTTTGATCCGAGTCGACGAGGGAGCCCTATTTCCCAAGTGCTCGGCAGCACCCAATAGTACTGCATATAGTGGTTCGGCAACTTCTTTCGGCTTGAGTCTTACATAACCCGGCTGTGTCGCGGCGAATTTCACATGGTCGGGTATGCCTGCGCCGCGAACATATCCCCAAGATAATTCAACGGTGTCGCGTACACGACGGATTACAACATCAGGGAAAATGCCCCCTTCAGAGGCCGCATGAATGGCGTGACGTGTCCGCCAATCGTACCACTTCTCCTCCCAGGAAACCACTCTTTTTTCGTCTCTAATGTAACGAGGAGGCAACCATGTTTCTTGCAATGAATCCCATCCCGCATCCCCAGCATTGTCGCATGGAAGTCGTTCTTCGTGCAACAGGGGCGCCCAGTTGCGCACAAACCATTCCAGAAGCGGCAGAAGATACCAATGTGCCGATTCGACACTTTCGCCTTGCTCTTCGTGGGCACAAAGATTTCTTCCCTTGACCCAGAGTTGAAACGCCCCCCAGGAAAGCGCATCGTCCGGATCTGCACCCTGACCATGATCCGGGTCTTCCATGAAGGTAAGCTTAAAAGCAAACGTGTCTTTGTCGCCTGCTAATGGCATATCCAAATGAATAGCCATGTCCGTCAGTCCTTAGGTCGTTTGAGGTCGCTTCGCTTTATGCGGCCCTCCGTGAGCCACTTCTTTCGCAGTTTGTATGGTACCTCCTGCCATCCAACAGGATATCCGTGCCATATATCGTCCCGCGTATTCTGTGCGCAGTATACTTTCCTTTCGTGAACAGCATATTGTTTTTTACCGACCAGTTCGCTCTGTTCCAGCAAATCCTGCGCCAAAGAACGCACATCTTCCGGGCACAAGGTACCGCGTTTTCCGGGTTGCCACGGTTCGGAGTGTTTCGGATTGCTTTCGTACTCCATACCTGAGCGAATCAGAAATACGAACAAAAATAAAAGAAATTTATGTAAAGCGGCAAATATCGCTAAGGTTACACCCTCACCCCTCCGACTTCGCCGAAGCGCTTCCCGGGGACTCCTTGCTTGCCTCGCCGCCTGCAGCGGCTTTTTCTCCGGGTAAAGAAGATTCCCCGGCCGCGGCGCCGTTTTTTTCCGAACCCTTTGCGGCCGACTCCCTGCTTTCGCCGTTACTCCGGGCTTCCCGCTGCTCGCTTCCGCCATTCCCCCGCACATAGTCGGTCAGGTAAAAGCCGCTTCCCTTGAAGATAAGCCCGGCGCTTCCGGTAATGATGCGTTCCACTTTCTGCCCGGTTTCCGGGCATATCGTCAGCGCGTCTGCAGTAATGCGCTGATCGATTTCGAACGTCGAACCGTCTTCGCGCCGGTATACGTAGGTCGGCATATTTCGTAAGCAATCGGTCGGCAAGGAATGTGATCGCCGTCATACGGCGACAAAGCAGAAAGACGATACCGGCAAGATGTTCCGGGGGATGTGCAAATCAGTGTGTTATATGTGTCATAACTTGTTGTCCGGCAACACACTGTAACGATTCGTCTAACGCACCTCGAAAAGACTGTCCGGAAGCATAAAGGTGGCCGGACCGAGTATGGAACCGTGCGCCTGATCGG
>JANQSQ010000031.1 GCA_028283985.1 Rhodothermales bacterium
ACCCCCTCGTCCGTATTCCCGGCCCTTAACGATGGCGCTGGGCGGGCAGCGATGTCCGGCCCGGTGTATCATTTCGATCCCGACCTTGATTCCAAAACCAAGCTTCCCGCTTACTACGACGACACCGTCTTTATTTTTGAATGGTCCCGGAACTGGATCCGCGAGGTGAAGCTCGACGACAACGGCGACATACTTGTCATCAATCCCTTTGCAGCAGATATCGAATTGCTGCGGCCTATAACCATGAAAGCCGGACCGGATGGGTCGCTTTACCTGCTGGAGTGGGGTACAGGCTTTGGCGGCGGCAACGACGACTCGAAACTCGTGCGGATCGACTACGTGCGCGGCGCGCGCGCGCCGGTAGCCGTCCTTGGCGCCGAACCGACTTCCGGACCGGTGCCGTTAACTGTCCAATTTTCCAGCAGGGACTCCTTTGACCCCGACCCGGGCGACAGGCTCGCATTCTCCTGGGATCTCGATGGCGACGGTACAGAGGACGCCACGGATCCGAATCCCACCTACACCTACAACACGGCAGGCATATTTACCGCGCAATTGACGGTTACCGACGCCACCGATAATAAAGCGACGGCATCGGTTGATATTATCGCAGGCAATACCAGACCCACGCTCACGCTCACGGACCCTGTCGACGGCGGCTTCTTTGACTGGGGCGATCAGGTGGCGTTTGCTTTTAGCGTAGACGACGCGGAGGACGGCGCCACCGGAGACGGCGCCCTCGGCTGCGACGAGATGATCTTCCAGCCCTTTGTCGGCCACAACGATCACAGTCATCCGCTCGATCAATTCAATGCCTGTGAGGGCGTAATGACGATCATCGATGCCCATGGCGGCCCTGCCGATAACCTGTTTTATATCGTCGAGGCCAGTTATACCGACAGCGGAGTAGGCGACACGGGCAGGCTCACAGCACGAGCACAGCATATCCTGCATCCCAAACGCCTCGAGGCTGAGCACTTCACGACGAATAATGGCGTCCAACTCGAAAGAACCGGGGATGTGCTGGGCGGTGGGCAAAACATTGGCTACATCGAACACGGCGATTATGTCTCCTGGTCGCCCATCAATCTCAAGAACATCGGATTTGTCACCTTTCGCGTCGCCTCGGCGGGGCCCGGCGGCCGCATTGAAATGCGCGCCGGTACCCCTGATGGGCCGCCTATCGGCACAGCGCACGTAGAGCGGACGGGGCAGTGGCAGCTCTACCGTGACGTAACGGCGGCGCTCGCCGATCCGGGTGAGACGCATGAGCTTTTCCTTGTCTTCAAAAACAATCCGGGCGACGGCGGCCTTTTCAATGTCAACTGGATGGATTTCCACGGGCCTGGGTTGGCAGTGGACCCGGGAGAGCCGGAGGGGCTCCATGCGATGTACTACGACACGATTGATTTTACCGGGGAGTCCGCCGAGCGCGTCGATCCGCAGATCAACTTCAATTGGGCCGGCGACGCGCCGTTGGAAAACCTGGATAACGAAACATTCAGCGTACAATGGACAGGCTTCGTAGAGGCCCAACACGACGAGGCGTATACGTTCTACGCCACTACCGGCAACAGGGATGGGGTCCGCCTGTGGATCGATGACATGCTTGTCATTGACCAGTGGCGGAACCAGGCCGCTACCGAGGCAAGCAGTTCGCCTCTTCGGTTGGAAGCCCAGCGGGACTACGCCGTTCGGATGGAGTATTTCAAGAATCGCGGATTGGCCCAGGCGCATTTGCTTTGGAGCAGCGCCTCCACACGTAAAGCCGTCGTACCCGCGCGTGTGCTGACCCCTGCCCCCAGGATAACATCAATCGGGGATGATGAACTACCTCAACAGCCGCTGCTCGCGTCGATTCATCCCAATCCGCTGCGGCAGCACGGAACGATCACGTTTTCACTGCCCGAGTCGGAGCAGGTGACGCTGGAAGTCTTCGATATGCTGGGACGGCGTATAGCCACTTTGCTCGACGAGCAACGGGGACCTGGCGCCCACCGAACGGCGCTAACGGCGAACCAGTGGGCAAGCGGCGTCTACCTGTGCCGCCTTACTACACCGTCAGGTACGACGACGCAGCGTTTCGTATTACTCCGTTAAACTTCGTTCGGAAAAGAAGGGGCCGCCTGGGGAAGGGGCCGCGATTACCAATCTCAAAATCACTTTACTAAATGGACCTCGAATTAGGAAACAAGGTTGCAATCGTTACGGGATCGAGCCGGGGCATTGGGAAATACATTGCAAAACGCCTTGCGGCAGAAGGGTGCCGCCTCACTATATGCGCCCGCGGCGGGGAGCGCCTTAGGGAAACAGCGGAAGAAATTGAGAAGGGAGGAGCATCGGTGCTGGCCCTTGAGACAGATCTTTCCGAAAAGGAAGCGCCGCAAAAAATTGTCGACCGGACCGTCGAACGGTTCGGGCAGGTGGATATTTTAGTGAGTAATGTGGGGGGTAACCGCCGGAAACCATTCGAGGACACTACAGACGACGACTGGGAAACCGTGCTCGACCTCAATCTCAGGGCGCATGTGCGATCAGGGCGTGCCGTGGCGCCGCATATGAAGGCCGCGGAGAGAGGAGCCATTCTTTTTGTGGCATCGATTTTCGGGAGGGAAGCAGGGGGAGCCGGCCTCTCCATTTACAATGCCACGAAGTCCGCCCTGATAAGCACGGCAAAAATCATGGCGCTCGAACTCGCTCCGGCCGGCATTCGCGTGAACAGTATAGCACCGGGATCCATCCGGTTTCCGGGGGGAAGCTGGGACCGGCGCGTCCGCGAACAACCGGAACAGATGAAGGCATTCGTGGCGCAAAACCTTCCTGTAGGACGCTTTGGAAAGGCAGAGGAGGTAGCGGACGTGGCAGCCTTTCTTGTTTCGGAGCGGGCAAGCCTGGTAACAGGCGTCTGTCTCAATGTGGACGGGGGTCAGTCCCGGTCGC
>JANQSQ010000287.1 GCA_028283985.1 Rhodothermales bacterium
CGGTCGTAACGACCAGATCGCTTTCGGCCAGACTCTGCCGGAGTTCGGATTGCAGGGCTTGCTCGTCGTCGCCGACGGTGGCCATGCGTCGCACGACCACGCCCGCCCGCGTCAACTGCTCGCCAAGCCAGGAAGCGTTCGTATCGCGCACCTGCCCGATAAGCAGTTCGTCGCCAATGGTCAGCACGGTGGCCTGCATACTCCCTGAACCGTTTATACTATGCCTTATGTATGCCGGACCGACCAGGCTTCCGGGTCGGCCCGCCAGGCCAGAATCGCCTGGGCTGCCGCTCCGGACAGCGTTTCCCGTTCCCGGGCCGCTTCCAGCAGCACGTCCAGACCGGTCAACACATGCAGGGGGACCCGTATCTTTTCGAATTTCTGGCGCGCCGCAGCGAATCCATGAGAATAAATGGCGAGAACCGCCTGCACCTCGGCCCCGGCGTCGCGCAGCGTTTCCACCACGGCGCAGGAGGATCCGCCGGTCGAAATCGCATCTTCCACTACGATCGTTGTCCGGCCCGCGACATTCCCCCCCTCTATGCGGCATCCGCGCCCGTGCGCTTTCGCTTGCGCCCGCGCGTACGCCATGGGCCTTTCCAGAACGTCCGCAAGCCATGCCGCGTGAGGAATGCCGGCGGTGGCCGTCCCCGTAATCACCTCGGCGTCCAGCCCCTCTTCTTTCCATATGCGGACGAATCCGTCGCGTACGGTGCGCCGCGCAGCCGGACTGGAAAGAAGCAGGCGATTGTCGCAATAGACCGGCGCCAGCAGGCCGGATGCAAGCGTAAACGGCTCGTCCGGAGCAAAGCGAACAGCCTGCACATCCAGCAGGTGTTCCGCAACTTGCCAATCAAGCAAACCACCCGCTTCGTTTTTCGTGTTCGTTTCCATGAAAAATTCAGGCTTTGGCGGCGTCACGCCCTTATCCGGTGCGCTTTTCTCTGAACAGGTATACGCATCCCGTCCACAGCGTAAACGCAATGACCAGCAAAAAAGCTGCAAGCGGGATGGGCGTATCGAGTACCCACCTGGCCCAGGCCCCGGCGCCTCCTTCCAGTTTTTCGAATGTCAGGAGGACCAGTATCCCGCTCAGGTATACGATCTGGATAGCCGTTTTTCTCTTGGCGACAGGCAGCGTGAACCCGCCGCCGGATACCCGGGATCGAGAGCGCATCCAGGTCACCGATATATCGCGCAATCCGATGAGCGCCACGCCCCACCATGGTACAAACTCGGGAACGATCACACAAAGCATCACGAAGGCGCCCAGCACCAGCACCTTGTCGGCAAGCGGATCCAGCGCCTGTCCCAGCTCGGAGCGGGCTTCGAATTTCCGGGCGATCTTCCCGTCCAGATAATCGGACGCCGCCCCGATCAGGAATAAAACCAACGCAATAGCTATTCCAGGTAACGCATTGCCGTACAAAAGGATAAGAACCACCGGAGTCACCAGTATCCGCATGATCGTAAGGGCGTTCGGAAGATGTTTCATTTTCCGTTCCCCCAGCGCCGCGCGCCCTCATCCGTAAGAGGCTGTCCGTATAGAATCATATGCCTATCGCAATGCGTATGGCGCACCGCCGCGCGACGAAATGTCGCCGCGAAACCTGTCATTATGGCGGAGAATGAACTCCGGCATCATTCTTGATAGTGTCCCCCGGACACCAAATTCACACCACTGTAAAATAAAGACCTGCAAGGTAGCGAGATACTCGTTATGGGAAAGATTATTGGAATTGACCTCGGAACCACGAATTCGGTCGTCTCCGTGATGGAAGGCGGCGAACCCGCCGTGATCACCAACTCCGAAGGCGCGCGCACGACGCCGTCGGTCGTTGCCTACAAGAAGGACGGCGAACGGCTCGTGGGTATGCCCGCCAAGCGGCAAGCGATTACGAATCCGCAAAATACGATCGCTTCGATCAAGCGCTTCATGGGCCGCCAGTACCGCGAGGTCGAAAGCGAGATCAAGACCGTTCCGTACGAAGTGACCCGCGGCGATAACAATACGGCCCGCGTCAAGGTAGGCGACCGGGTGTACACGCCGCAGGAAATCTCGGCGATGGTGCTCCAGAAACTGAAGCAGACGGCGGAAGACTACCTCGGGGAAAAAGTAACCGAGGCGGTCGTTACGGTACCCGCCTACTTCAACGACGCGCAGCGCAAGGCCACGAAAGAGGCCGGCGAGATCGCCGGGCTGAACGTGCGGCGCATCATCAACGAGCCGACGGCGGCGGCGCTCGCCTACGGACTAGACAAAAAGGAAAAGACGGACGAAGTCGTCGCCGTATACGATCTGGGCGGCGGTACGTACGACATCTCGATCCTCGAACTCGGGGACGGCGTGTTCGAGGTGAAAGCCACTTACGGCGATACGCATCTTGGAGGAGACGACTTCGACCAGCGGCTGATCGACTACATCGCCGACGAATTTCAGAAGCAGGAAGGCATCGACCTGCGCAAGGACCGCATGGCCCTGCAACGGCTGAAAGAGGCTGCAGAGAAGGCCAAGATCGAACTCTCCGGCCAAACGCAGACGAACATCAATCTGCCCTTCATTACCGCCACGGAAGACGGACCGAAGCACCTGACGCTCGACATCACGCGGGCCGCGTTCGAGAAACTGGTGGACGACCTGGTCGAGCGCACCATCCCCCCCATGGAAAAAGCGCTCAAGGACGCCGGGATCTCCAGGGACGATATCGACGAAGTGATTCTTGTCGGCGGTTCGACCCGCCTTCCGAAAATTCAGGAAGTGGTCGAGAATTTCTTTGGCAAAAAGCCCAACCGTTCGGTAAATCCGGACGAGGTGGTGGCTGTGGGCGCGGCCGTCCAGGGCGGCGTGCTTTCCGGGGACGTCAGCGACGTGCTGTTGCTCGACGTAACGCCGCTCAATCTCGGCATCGAAACGCTCGGAGGAGTGATGACTTCGCTCATCCAGGCCAACACGACCATTCCCACGAAGAAAAGCGAGATTTTCTCCACGGCTTCGGACAGCCAGACCTCCGTGGAAATACATGTGCTCCAGGGAGACCGCCAGATGGCTATGCACAACCGCACGATCGGGCGTTTCCATCTGGACGGCATTCCTCCGGCGCCGCGCGGCGTCCCGCAGATCGAGGTCACTTTCGATATCGATGCGAACGGGATCCTTGACGTAACCGCCAAAGACAACGCCACCGGCAAAAAGCAGAACATCCGCATCGAGGCTTCCAGCGGACTCTCCGACCAGGAGATCGAAAAAATGCGCCAGGATGCGAAAACGCACGCCGAAGAGGACCAGAAAAAGCGGGAGCAGGTCGAGAAGCTGAATCAGGCCGATTCGCTTGCGTACTCCACGGAGAAAAACCTGAAGGAATACGGGGACAAGATTCCCGCCGAAAAGAAGGCGAAGGTCGAGGCAGCTCTCGAGCGGCTCAAGGAAGTTCGCAAGAACGACGAGTCTCCCGATCTGGATTCGGCGCTGGAGCAACTCAATCAGGCCTGGGGCGAAGCCGCAGAGGATATGTACAAGGCGCAGCAGGCCGCCGCACAGGAGGAAGCGGGCGCGGATGCCGGAGCAGGCGCAGGCCAGGAGGAACCCGCGGGAGACGGTTCCGTGGACGCCGACTTCGAGGTAATCGACGAGGACGAAGAATCGCCGGGTACGAATCATAAGTAGCGTGAGAATAAATACAGGGGCTTATATGCCAAAGTAACCGCAGGCCCCTGTTTCCCGGGTTTTCTGACCGGCGGCACAAGACGCCTGGCCGATTCTTCCGGCGTTGCGTCAATCTTCAATACGCGCGTTCCCGAGCGCCCTTGACTACGTTGGATTTGGGAGTTTTTGGCATAATTCGATCTTGATTGGTGGAAGAAGGATAGTTAAGATGAATTCGCAGGGGGAGTAGCGAAGCAAAGGCGGTGTGGCGCCGCTTTCTCTTTGGAGACTCGGAGAGCCGCCTCACCGGCGGTTACTTTAGCATATAAGCTTCTCATTATTTCTATCCTGATTTATGAAACGCTTCCTGGTTATCGTGATCGCCCTTTTGTGTTTTCCGGTAAGCGCTTACGGTCAAACCCCATCCTGTCCATACACGCTGCCCGCGTCGCCGACGGACCGGGATATACTTCTATTGTTGTATTGCGAGACCCATGGTTCCAACTGGAATAATAGTGAGCATTGGGGGAGTAATATGCCTATTGGAGACTGGAAGGGGATCGATTCTGTGCCCGGTCAACCGGACAAAGCGCAGAAGATCGATCTTGCGTGGAATAAGTTGACCGGATCGATTTCGGATTTGAGCGCCTTGACCGATCTTCAGTATCTGTCTCTCTCCCACAATGAATTGACCGGATCGATTCCGGATTTGAGCGCCTTGACCAATCTTGAATATCTGTCTTTCTACTCCAATGAGTTGACCGGAACGATTCCGGACCTGAGCGCCTTGACCAATCTTGAGTATCTGTCTTTCTCCGGCAATGGGTTGACCGGATCGATTCCGGATTTGAGCGCCTTGACAAACCTTGAGCGTCTGTTTTTCTCCTTCAACAAGTTGAGCGGATCGATTCCGGACCTGAGCGCCTTGACAAACCTTAAGTATTTGGGGCTATCCTACAATGGATTGACCGGACCGATTCCGGACCTGAGCGCCTTGACAAACCTTGAGGGGCTGGAACTCTCCTACAATGAGTTGAGCGGACCGATTCCGGACCTGAGCGCCTTGACAAGCCTTGAGGGTGTGTATCTCTACGTGAACAAGTTGAGCGGATCGATTCCGGACCTGAGCGCCTTGACCAACCTTAAGTATCTGTCTCTCTCCACCAATGAGTTGAGCGGATCGATCCCGGACCTGAGCGCCTTGACAAGCCTTAAACGCCTGAATTTCGCCTACAATAAGTTTACCGGATCGATCCCGGACCTGAGCGTCTCGACAAACCTTGAGAGTTTGTCTTTCTCCTTCAATGAATTTACCGGATCGATTCCGGACCTGAGCGCCTTGACCAATCTTGAGTATCTGTCTTTCTTCTCCAATAAGTTGACCGGAACGATCCCGGACATGAGCGCCTTGACAAAACTTGAGACTTTGTCTTTTTCCTCCAATGAATTTACCGGATCGATCCCCGAATCGCTTGCTCGCCTGGAATCTCTTGAGTATCTCAATCTTTCCCATAATATTCTATTAAGCGGAGAGATTCCCTGGGGAGACCCGGCAATGTATTGGACAGCGCTTACCGAGTTAAATATAGAGTGTACTAATCTCAGCACGCCGGCCACCGAGGAGTTTCAGGATTGGCGGGATAGAAATAACACTACTTTTTTGACGGGTAACGATGCTTCCTGTCCCCTTCCGACGAATGTCGAATCCGAAGAATTGCCCGGAAGCATCTCGCTCGATCAGAACTATCCTAATCCGTTCAATCCCGAAACGTCCATTCGATTCGCGCTGCCGCAAACAAGCCATATGCGTCTTGCAGTGTACGATATGCTTGGCAAAACGATCGCAGTACTCGTAGACGGGGTACGCGCGCAGGGATTCCATACCGAGATGTTCGACGCGAGCGAATTGCCGACGGGCGTGTACGTCTACGTTCTTTCCACGCCCGAAACGGTTTTGACGAAAAGGATGCTGCTTGTCAAGTAGATCGGTTCGAGGGCTGTACGATCAGAAGAGTCAGGTTGCCGACTTCTCGTCAAAGACCGCTCAGGGGCCCTCACAGAGCGCTTTTTTCCGAGACTGCTGACCCTGCCCCCGGCGCTCCCCAAACGCTCGGAGGCGCCTCCGGTTGACGCTGCGGGCCTCGATACGATCGCTGCGCGCGCGCCGGAGCATAATTCGCCCCTTGGCGTAGTTTTACATACACCGGGTCTTGACAGGCAAATGCCCGACGACGTATTCTTCGGGCGAAATCCCCTCGTCAAAGGGCATAGCCCGGCGCGCACCCCGCCTGAACACACGAAAACCAAATAGATTGGGGGTACTGCTCCGTCTGCCGCTACGCGCCCGCGGGTCAACGCA
>JANQSQ010000295.1 GCA_028283985.1 Rhodothermales bacterium
TCGATATGCTGCACGATCTCGTCCATGATACCCGACCGGATTCGGCCGGAAGTATCAAAAACGCCGGCCATCCCGCTCTCGCGCGCTTCGCAAATAACTTTCCAGCTGCCGGCTTCCAGTTCGTCACGGATCATCCGGACCCATGTGCCGGGGGACAGGGTGATTGCCTGATCCTTCGAACCGACTTCGCTCAACACCCTGAAATCTTCCGAAAAGGAGCGAATGTAGCCGAGTTTTTCTTCGTGCGGGAGGGTAATCGTCCCATCCGAAATCTCGATGTATTCGATCTGAAAAGCATGAAGCAGGGCGCGGTATTCGTCGAGCAGGCCGCGCATGCAAAACGCTTCAAACAGCGTGCCGCCAAGGCAGACCGGCACCTGCGCGGCTCGATAAGTGCGCAATTTCTCCTCAAGACAAGACGTGACCACGGCAGTTCCCCATCCCAGTTTTACGGCATCCACATAGTCGGCGCTCACTTGCAGCATGTCTTCGGCCTGCCGTACAGAGAGGCCTTTATCCAGTACGAGGGTCAGACCCGACGTTCGCGGTCTGATGGGACGGTCGGGTAAATCGTCAAGGCCGAATCGGTCGTGCGGCATAACGGGCGAATTTTTTGCGTGCGGGAAATTGGAAAGGACAGGGTATGCGGCGGCCTTGCCCGAAAAATAGCCGACGTTGGCCCAAACTACGGCGGAAGGGCGGATTATCGCAAAACAGGCGCCGGCCAGACGAGGGACCCGGTGAAACGTGTATTGCCCGGCTTCTAAGCCTCTATATTCACGGCCTTCGCCGGTTCGATCGCCCCGGCCCGCACCGAAGGATACAAACCTGCCGCTGCACAAAGCCCGATCGCCGCAGCGCTTACCGTGAGCAGGTCTCCGCCCTCTATGAACACCGGATAGGCATCGATCAGGAATGATTCCGCGCCGGCAAGCGGCACCAGTCCGAAATGTTGCTGCAGCAAGGCGAGCCCAAGCCCTATAACCAGTCCGGAAACGGTACCGGTGACACCCACCATGACGCCCTCCAGCAGAAAAATGCGGCGGATGTCCCGGCGCGAAACGCCCATGGCCCGCAACACACCCACATCGCGGCGTTTTTCGATGACGATCATGGTTAACGACCCCACGATATTGCACGAGGCCACTACGATAATCAGACCCAGCACAAAGGTGGCGGCCCATTTTTCGAGGCGCATGACATCGTATAGCGACTTGCGCAGGTCATACCATGTGACCACCTCGAATGGGGCAGACAGACGCGCCGCCAGCATTTGCTTGACCGCATCGGCTTGTTCGAGATCGGCAAGCCGGAGTTCGACCCCGCTTACGAAATCTCCCGTGCGAAAAAGGCGTTGGGCTTCCTTCGTTTCGATGAACACATGGCTTTCGTCGTAAATGTCCTCCATCTCGAAGAGCCCGCGCACATCGAACAGGGTCGGGGGAGAGGCCGTGATCCCCAGGAAACTCGTCGCCATATCCTCGATATCGGGCGCAGAAAGCAGAGCCACCCGACCGGCCGAGGAGTCCGTGGAGGGCAAGAGGGCGAGCCGGTAGGCCAGCGACATGCCTGCGACCAGTCCAGGGCGCCCGTTGCGCCGCTCCAGATCGAACGCGCCGAAACCTGTGCGATCCACTACGTCGCTCACGCCGGCATAGGCCTGCGATTCCACGCCGCGCACAATAACCACCTTGTTCACCTCGGCGCCGTCCTCCGGCGCCAGGAGGGCTTTCCCCTCGACATAGGCAGAGGCGGATTCGACGCCCGGCAGCGCAAGCGCCACCGCAGCCAACGAGTCCGGGTTGGCTACACCGGCCTTCCCGGCCCCGACGATCCGCACATGCGGATCGATCGAAACCAGCATATCGCGCACGAAATAGTAGAATCCGTTCATCACGGAAAGCACGACGACAAGCGCAGCCACTCCGAGAGCGACGCCTGCCACGGAAATGCCGGTGATGAACGAAATGAGGGTGACCTGCCGGCGGCCTGCAAGGTAGCGCCGGGCGATCAGAAAGCGAAAGTCCACCCGGTCAGAAGGTTACAACATGGGCTGCGGATCGGTGAAGGCGCCCTCAGGAGCCTCCATGGGCATATCCACCCGGTCCGTATACAACACAAAGCCGTCGCTGGGCTTTCGCTCCGAAACGACCAGGGCGCCGGAAGACGTATCGAAGGCCTTGTGGTCGGACCAGGAGATCGGCTGCGGCACATGGTCCGGCGGATGATGTTGCAAGCGGTAAGCCCATTGCCGGACCCTGCCCGTCTCCTTGTCTGTGTACACCCAGTACTGGTCGCCCGGCGTCAGGCCCACCTCCCCGAACGAAAGGTGCAGCACATCCAGATCGCCCGTCGAAGAGTCGGGCAGATAGCTTCGGTGTACGCCTTCGTCGAACAGCTTGACGGGCATAAGCAACCAGTACGTGTCATTGATGAACCGGCGGTAGGCGCTTTCGAGCATACCCGATTCCTCCTCGTCGCCCACTCGCTCTCCGAAAAGCCAGACGCTCCCCTCTTCAGCAGCATGTGTGTTGAAAAGCGCCACATATACCGTATCCCCGCCGCCCGGCATTTCCACCCGGTAATCCCCCGTCATACGATCCCACAAGTGCCGGCCGTGCACGCTCCGGGTCGGCTGTTCGACCGTGGAGTCGGCCTCTGCAGGCGCGTTCGACCCGGTAGCGAAATCGAATCGCAGATAGCGCAGGTCGGCCCATGCGCCGGGCCCGCCGTACGCTTCGAAAACCTTCATGGCCACAGTGTCGGCTTTCGTTTCCATTGCGGGCATGGCAGCGTCCGGGCCCTCCATGGATGGGCCGCCGCAGCCGGTCAGCGCGGCGACAAAAAGAAGGAGCCCCGTCAAAAAACATGCGGGGAATCGGAAAATGGAGCAAGCGTTGCACTGTGTCATGGTCGAATCACGTTCATGATAGGAAACGGGCCGGCGGCAAGGCGCCGTGTGCCTGTCTGCAAGGCATAAAGCCCTTCAAACAAGGGATACTCTGATTAAGTCCACGAAGTTCAGAGTATCCCGAGGGATACTCTGATTAAATCCGCAAAGCTCAGAGGCTGCGAGGGGTGCGCTGGCTGTGTCATTCCTCATTATGTGGCAGGCCCCACATAA
>JANQSQ010000300.1 GCA_028283985.1 Rhodothermales bacterium
TCGATATCGGCACGAAGCGCGTTTCGTCGTCGTGACAAATCGGTTCTGCGCAGAACCTGTAGTCAACAGCAAGGAAGCCATTTCGCATAACAACTTTCATGGATTGGTGATACGGATACAAACCGAACCGGTTCTCTCTACACGCACGGAATATACCCGCACCTCATAGGGATATCTGTCGAACAGGCGCCGAGAATACGCCACCTCTCCGTACAATGCCAAATTGCATTCATTAAAAAATAAGTGCGCCAATATTAATTCTTTATTTATTCAAGTATGAAGTGTCTCTGCGTCTGTGGGTTGTGAGTTTGACGTGAAGATAATCCCGATGGAATGAAACGCCCCGTGCCGGGGTATAACGATTGACGTCGCATCATAAAGACCACTTTCTCTCATGCTCCGTAACCCGTCACGTATGCTCGCCCTTGCGATTCTTGCGCTGGCCGCCTCTGCCGCGGCGTACAGCGAAACGGCAGGGAACTCCGGAAACCATCCCGATCCGAACAAAGAGGCGACGCAGCCCCCAGGCGCCGTTTCGAACCCCGACAGGGCGGCGGAAGCGGTTGCCGCCGTCGAAGCGCTGTACGCTACGCTCGACGAGGACCTGCTGGAGCAAGTGAAGTACGATCTGGACGACGAAAAACGCCGGAACTGGTCGAATCTGCCCGCGAACATTACCGACTTCGAACGGAACGGCATCCGCATGGGCGACCTGAACGAAGAACAACGGGCCTCGGTGTTTGCCGTGCTGGAGACGTCCCTGAGCACGGAAGGCTTCGAAAAAGTGCGCCGGATCGTGCGGGCGGACGAGATCCTGGCGCAATCCTCCCCTCGTGCAGCCCGGTTCGGCTGGACGGAAGACAATTACTGGTTCGCCGTGTTCGGCGCGCCCTCCGTCACGGAAGCCTGGTCATGGCAATTCGGAGGGCATCACCTTGCCGTGAACGTGACGATCGACGAAGGGCGGATGTTCTTGAGCCCCACGTTTCTTGGCGTGGAGCCGGCGACGTTCGTGGACGGCGGCGAGACCTTCGCGCCCCTGCAAGCGGAACTCGAGGGAGGGCTGGCCTTGGTGCGGGCGCTGGACGAGACGCAGCAGGCCGCCGCCATAGTAACCGATCGCCCGAGAGAGGTATACGCCGGGGCCGGCCGGGACGGGGTTATCCCGCCCACGGAAGGCGCCCTTGTAGAAGAGTGGCCGGCGGCGCAGCAGGAAATGCTCGTGGAGTTGATCGACCTGTGGGTCGGCATGCTGCCCGGAGCCGCCGCCGAAGCGCGTCATGCGGAGATCGCTCCCGACCTGCCCGAAACCCGGTTCGCATGGCATGGCCCTGTCGACGGCAGCGGCAGCGTGTATTACCGCATCCAGGGGCCGCGTCTCCTGATCGAATTCTCCACGCAGGGTAATATTGGAGACGACGCCGGGCACAATCATTCCGTGTACCGGGACCCGACCAGGGAATACGGCGGCACGCTATGACCCGGTCCCGGCAAACGCGGAAGTTCCTTCTTTCGCCGCCGGGCGCCACCCCTTCGCCACCGCCATTTCCGCCGCCAG
>JANQSQ010000303.1 GCA_028283985.1 Rhodothermales bacterium
TGCGTTCGACGGCCGCGAGTTGCACCGCATCGTAGCCATCCGCCCCATCGGCGGACTTCACCTGGGTAACCACATTCGGCGTTACTTCGACAAGCGTACAGGGAATATTATTCCCGACCTCGTCGAATACACTGGTCATGCCAACTTTTCTGCCAATCAGCCCGCCCATGGTTATTACTGCTTCTGAACAGTGATTGTGACCGTCCCCTCGTAATCCGTACTCGGCATGAAAATGGGGTTAATGAACGCCGCAGGGGACGAAAGATTCGCCTGCGTGTCGCTTTGAAAAACATACGTGAACGGGAGACTCGCGCCAGTGGGTATCGTCAACACGATTGTGCGCGCTCCGTCATCCACCGCATAGGTTCCGCCAAGCGTCAGGTTCTCGCGTCCCGCATCGTCCTTGTAATCCACCGTAATCAAGAAAGCGGGATTTTCGTCGCCCGCCCGAAATACGGCAGTCAGACTGTTCACAAGCGCCACCAATTCCGCCGATTGATCTCCATTGCCATCCCTGATCCCGGTAGCCAGCCAAGTTCCGACAAACCGCTCCGCATCGGAAGGATCGTCGTCGTTCGAATCGCACCCCGCGATTAGGAAAGCCAGCAAAGCTAATATGGACAGTACCCTCCGTGTCATCGTTCTTTTGCCTGGATTCAAATCCCGGTTCAGACTTTGATCTCCACATCGACGCCACTCGGAAGCTCCAGCTTCATAAGCGCATCCACGGTCTTGCTGCTGGTGGACAGAATATCGATCAGGCGCTCGTGGCTTCGCGTCTCGAACTGCTCCCGGCTTTTCTTGTCCACATGCGGACTCCGCAGCACGGTATAGACCGACCGCTTCGTAGGAAGGGGAATCGGTCCGCTTACGACAGCACCGGTCGACTTCACCGTACGGAGTATTTTACCCGCACTCTTGTCGATCAGCCGATGATCGTACGACCTGAGCTTGATTCGAATTTTCTGATTTACCGCCATAATCCTTCCTGTCGCCGCCACCGACCCATAGAGCCGGGGGCGGCTATATCTCGTTCCTGCTAATCCAGTATCTTCGTCACCACGCCGGCGCCCACGGTACGGCCACCCTCGCGAATCGCGAACCGCAAGCCTTCCTCCATCGCCACCGGCTGAATCAGCTTCACCTCGAACTGCGTATTGTCGCCGGGCATTACCATCTCCACACCCGAAGGCAATTCGATATCTCCGGTTACATCCGTGGTGCGGAAGTAGAACTGCGGGCGATATCCCTTGAAGAACGGCGTATGACGCCCCCCTTCTTCCTTGGACAATACATACACCTCGCACTCGAAATGGCGATGGGGCGTAATAGAGCCCGGCTTGCAGATCACCATTCCGCGCTCGATAGCATCCTTGTCGATACCGCGGAGAAGCAACCCTACATTATCCCCGGCCTGACCGGTGTCAAGAAGTTTCCTGAACATCTCCACACCCGTCACCGTGGAGCTCAACTTCTCTTCCTGCATACCCAGAATATCCACCGCTTCACCCACATTGATCACACCGCGCTCGATGCGTCCCGTGGCGACCGTCCCGCGACCCGTGATGGAGAAGATGTCCTCCACAGGCATCAGAAAGGGCTTGTCCATCTCGCGGGCAGGCGTCGGAATGTAGGTATCCACTGCCGACATCAACTCGATGACCTTGTCCTCCCACTCCGCTTCACCATTCAGCGCGCCCAGGGCAGAACCTGAAATGACCGGCGTGTCATCTCCGGGGAACTCATACGTATCCAGCAGTTCCCGAACCTCCATCTCGACGAGTTCCAGCAACTCCTCGTCATCGACAAGGTCCACCTTGTTCAAAAACACCACGATGTACGGAACACCCACCTGACGAGCAAGCAGAATGTGTTCCCGGGTCTGCGGCATGGGGCCATCGGTTGCCGCCACCACGAGGATCGCTCCATCCATCTGGGCCGCCCCCGTAACCATGTTTTTGACATAGTCCGCGTGTCCCGGGCAGTCCACATGTGCATAATGCCGCTCTTCCGTGGCATATTCCACATGCGCCGTAGCGATCGTGATACCGCGTTCGCGCTCTTCGGGGGCATTGTCGATGGAATCGAACGAACGGATTTCGTTCGCCGGATCGGCCACGCGACGATTCAAAACCAGCGTAATCGCTGCCGTCAGCGTAGTCTTTCCGTGATCCACATGTCCGATCGTGCCTATGTTCACGTGGGGCTTATTGCGTTCAAAAGTTTCCTTGGCCATGGCTGAATGCTTCTGTTTGGCGATAAGGTGTTCAGAAAAATGGTTTTGGCGAGGGTGGGCTTGCCGGAGGCTATGCCGCAACAGCTCCGGCGTTTGACGAAACGATCTCTTCGGCAATGCTCTTCGGCACTTCTTCGTAATGGTCAAATTGCATCGTATAGATGGCCCGTCCTTGCGTGATGGATCGGAGATCGGTTGAATACCCGAACATCTCCGACAGAGGTATGGATGCGTTGATGCCCTGTGCATCCTGGCGTGGAGCCATGCTCTCGATACGACCCCGACGGCTGTTCAGGTCGCCGATCACGTCGCCCATGTATTCCTCCGGCGTGATCACTTCCACATGCATAATGGGCTCCATCATAACCGGCTTCGCCTTCCGGGACGCACTGCGAAAAGCCATGCGGCCCGCAATCTCAAAGGCGTTCTGGTCTGAATCCACATCGTGGTACTTCCCGTCGTAGAGGCGCGCCTTGACCCCTTCGACGGGATACCCGGCCAATGGCCCCTGCATCATAGCGGCCTTGACGCCCTTCTCCACGGAGGGAATGAACTCCTTCGGAATATTTCCCCCCTTGACTTCGTCGATAAATTCGAAGCCCACGCCATTCTCTGTGGGCGTGAACTCCACATGCACCTCCGCAAATTGCCCGCGGCCCCCTGTCTGCTTTTTGTGCACGTATCGCTCGTCACAGGAGGCAGTGATCGCTTCGCGGTACGCTACCTGCGGGCGGCCGACATTGGCCGCAACCTGGAACTCGCGTTTCAGACGGTCCACAATGATTTCAAGGTGTAACTCGCCCATCCCCGCAATGATCGTCTGTCCCGTTTCCTCGTCGGTACGGACTACAAACGTCGGGTCTTCCTCGGACAACTTCATGAGGCCCTGCGACATCTTGTCCCCATCCGCCTTGGTCTTCGGTTCGATCGCGATGCGAATGACCGGCTCCGGAAATTCCATGTGTTCGAGAACAACCGGGTGTCCGGGATCGCATAACGTGTCTCCTGTCCTGATTTTCTTGAGCCCCACCGCTGCCGCAATGTCTCCGGCTACCACGCGCTCAATATCCTCCCGATGGTTCGCATGCATGAAGAGAATGCGTCCGATCCGTTCTTTGGTCTCCGAAGAGGCGTTCAGCACCTGGGAACCCTTGTCGAGCGTACCGCTGTAGACGCGGAAAAACGTCAGTTTCCCGACATAGGGATCCGTTGCGATCTTGAACGCAATGGCGCTGAACGGGGCGGATGGATCAGGACTGCGCTCGAGCGCCTGACCGGTTCTCGGATGAATTCCGGATACGGCCGGAATGTCGACAGGACCCGGCAGGTAATCAATGGCGCAGTCCAGCAAGCGCTGGACGCCCTTGTTTTTGAACGCGGAACCGCAAAAAACCGGTGTAATATCGATGTGTAATGTAGCTGCACGGACCGCTGTCCTGATTTCCTGCGCCGTGATCTCTTCGCCTTCGAGGTACTTCATCAGAAGCGCATCGTTGTACTCCGCAATCGCTTCAAGAAGGTGAATGCGCCAGTGTCTGGCTTCCTTCCTGAGATCTGCAGGGACATCGATCTCGTCCCAGGTCGCTCCCTGAGATTCGTCGTGCCAAACGATAGCCTTGTCCTCGATCAGATCGATCACGCCCCGAAACATGTCCCCTGAACCAATAGGAATCTGCACAGGGATCGGATGTGCTTTCAGCCGTTCGCGCATCATCTGCACGGTATTCTCGAAATCGGCTCCCGTGCGATCCATCTTGTTGACAAAGGCAATACGCGGCACGCCATACTTGTTGGCCTGGCGCCACACGGTCTCGGATTGGGGTTCTACTCCTCCTACCGCGCAAAAAAGCGCAATCGCTCCATCCAGCACACGCAGGGAACGTTCCACTTCGACCGTGAAATCCACATGGCCCGGCGTATCGATAATATTGATGCGATGGTCTTTCCAGAAACAGGTGGTCGCCGCGCTCGTGATCGTAATGCCGCGTTCCTTTTCCTGCTCCATCCAGTCCATGGTGGCGCCGCCCTCGTGCACCTCTCCCATGCGATGAAGGCGACCCGTATAAAACAGAATGCGCTCCGTCGTGGTGGTTTTCCCCGCATCAATATGGGCCATGATCCCGATATTGCGGGTTTTTTCAAGAGGTATCGTCTTTACGCTGGCCATAATCTTGCTTTCGATGGATCAAACCCGCGGGCTTAAACAAGCGATCTCAGGTTGCGAATCACAATCTTTGCCATTAAAACCGAAAATGAGCGAATGCTTTATTGGACTCAGCCATTCTGTGCGTATCGTCTTTCTTCTTCACAGACCCTCCTTCTCCATTTGCGGCAGCCTGTAACTCATTCGCAAGCCGCAATGCAAAGCTTTTGTCGCTGCGGGCACGCGCATATCTGATAATCCACCGGAATGCCAGCGCTGTGCGGCGTTCGGGGCGCACTTCGACGGGTACCTGATAGGTGGCCCCGCCTACCCGGCGACTACGCACTTCAATGAGCGGCGCCACGTTATTCACGGCGTTTCTGAACACCTCGACACCCGGCTCGCCGCTACGCTCCCCCGCAATCTCGAACGCATCGTATACAAGTCTTTGCGCCGTGCTTTTCTTGCCATCTTTCAGCACACTGCTGATAAAACGGCCAACGAGCTCGTCACCGTAGACGGAATCTTCGACCGCCTTGCGTTTTTCTGCTCTGTTTCTGCGCATGATTCAGACGTTGTTTCGATGCAAATCAGACATTCCGTCTCTGAGCAATAAAATCCGGTGCTTTACTTCCGCGGCCTCTTTGCGCCGTACTTCGACCGACTCTGCATGCGATCCCCCACACCCGCCGTGTCCAGGGCGCCGCGTACAATATGATACTTTACGCCGGGCAAGTCCTTTACGCGCCCGCCACGCACAAGCACAATCGAATGCTCCTGCAAATTGTGCCCCTCGCCCGGGATGTAGGCGATCACCTCATAGCCGTTCGTAAGCCGCACCTTGGCTACCTTGCGAAGCGCAGAATTAGGCTTCTTCGGCGTCGTCGTGTAGACGCGCGTACAGACGCCCCGCTTCTGCGGACTACCTTCGAGCGCCGCAGCTTTGGTCTTTCCGGGCTTTCGGGCTCGGCCTTGGCGAACGAGCTGCTGAATAGTTGGCACGGTATCGGTATCGGTTCAATGTGGCGGGTATGCACGCATCGGGATGCCGTAGAACCGTTTCGAACGATTCCATGGCAAACAGCCAGAATAACGCAAGCCTAATAATATAATGCTTCTCGAATTTTGATTCAATGAAATCGGTTAAGATCAAGTAAAAAATTGCAAGGGATCGAGAAGCGGCCTCTGCATTAGATTTGTGCGCTACTGCCGGCTTCCCCGGTCTCCTCGGAATCCACCTTTGAATCCGGGGCGGTCTCCCCATCGAATTCTGCTTGAAGGCCGTCTGCAACAGCCCCGTTTCCACCAGCCTCCACGCTAACTTCCTCGCCAGGAGCGCCGTTCAGCGAAATGTATTCACCATACGGACGGGGCCCGAGAATCTCGACAATTTCTTTCGGACCCAGTACCTCTTTTTTCAGTAATGCCTTCGCCATCTCTTCAAGCGATGCACGCTTTTCCTCCAGCAATGTACGCGCGCGTTCGCGAATCTCGTCAATGATGCCCCGCACTTCCTCGTCGATAATACGAGCAGTTTCGTTGGAATAAGGTTTCTCGAAAACCGGCGCATCCTGATCCCGGTTCGAGCGATTATAAGAGACGCTGCCGATCCGCTCGCTCATTCCATAGTAGACCACCATGGCATACGCCATCCTGGTAATGCGTTCGAGGTCATTCTGCGCCCCGGTCGAGATACGCCCGAAAACGATTTCCTCGGCAACGCGCCCGCCGATGGCCATGGTCATCCGATCCAGCAACGCCTCTTTCGTGTAGAGATAGCGTTCTTCGGGAAGATATTGGGCATAGCCGAGCGCGGCCAGGCCGCGTGGTATAATCGATACCTTGACAACCGGATCGGTATTCTCCAGAAACCAGCCCGCAATGGCGTGTCCCGCCTCGTGGTAGGCCACAATTTTTCGCTCTTCCGGCGATATGAGTTTGTTCTTCTTTTCAAGCCCGGCGATGACCCGGTCGATCGCATGCTCGAAATCTTCCATCTCGATGGAATCCTTTTCTTCCCGGGCGGCAAGCAGGGCCGCTTCATTGCATACATTAGCGATTTCGGCGCCCGCAAAACCCGGTGTTTGCCCCGCCAGCACCTCCATATTCACCTCCTCATGCAACACCAACCGGCGGGTATGCACCCTGAAAATTTCTGCGCGCTCACGCCGGTCCGGTTTGTCTATCATGATCTGCCGATCAAAGCGGCCGGGACGCAGCAATGCACTGTCGAGCACGTCCGGGCGATTGGTGGCGGCCATGATAATGACCCCCTTGTCGGTATTGAACCCGTCCATCTCGACAAGTAACTGATTCAGCGTATTCTCGCGTTCGTCGTTGGCCCCCATCATCATACCGCGCCCGCGAGTCCGTCCGATAGCGTCAATTTCGTCGATAAAAATGATGCAGGGCGCCTTCTCCTTGGCCTGCTTGAAAAGATCGCGTACACGAGCGGCGCCTACCCCCACGAACATCTCGACAAAATCGGATCCGGACAGGGAAAAGAAAGGAACTCCGGCTTCCCCTGCGACAGCCTTCGCCAGCAAGGTCTTGCCCGTCCCGGGGGGACCCACAAGCAACACGCCTTTGGGGAGTTTGCCGCCCAGCCTGATGAATTTTTTCGGATTCGTCAGAAAATCCGCTACTTCGGCAACCTCTTCCTTGGCTTCATCGAGTCCCGCCACATCCCTGAACGTTAACTGCTGATCCCCCATAGCGTCGAAAAGCACTGCCTTGTTCTTTCCGATATTGAGGACCTGGGACCCCGGATTCATACGCCGAATCAGAAAAATCCACAGAAAAACAATAAGAAGCAGGGGGAAAATCCATGCCAGCATCCCCCCGAACCACCGCTCCTCGACACGCGCCGAAAACTCCACAGTGGATTGCCCATCGGCATCGGCCTGCTCATTGTAATCCCGTAAGAAATCGGTCAGATCGTGGTCGTCGGGTTTCGTACTGGAAAAATCGAGAGGAGTCTCTTCGGAACGGTTGGCAAGAAAGTTGTTCGACGGCTCGGGCACTTCGACCAACCCCTGTTCGACGGCTTCCAGCGTATACACCCCCTCGATGCGCTGGTCGTTGACAACGACCACCTTATCGACATACCCGCTCTCCACATGCTGAAGAAATGTACTGTAGTCGATCGGATTCGATGACCCGGCAGACCGGAAGAGCAAAATGTGGAAGAGCAGCATCAGAAATACCGCCAGATATATCCACACCGCAAGCTTCGGCCTGCGCTTCGGCGGCCGCGAGCCATCCTCTCTGGACGAATTGTCCACTTCCGGTTGTGTATGTTCAGGGCCGGTTTCCGACATATCGCAAGTGGTTGCGCCAGTACGGCATTACGCCTCGCAACCTGTTTGTCGCATCATGGCGGGTGGTATACGCAGGGGCGAACTTTATGTACCTGTAACCCATGGGGGCTGTTCCTGTCGGAGACACTACGCATCGGAAGAGATAACGAGGAAAACAGCCCCGGACCCACACTGTACCCCGGATAGGGGACTACGGAAGAGTCAGCGGTTCGACACGAGGGCTTTCCGCAAGCCCCCCAAGCATATACCCAAGTCCCTCCAGCGCTGTACCGGCAGCCTCTTCATCCGGAAAATGTCCAAGTGCAGCACGATACGCAATCCTGTCATTTACCGAGCCGATCACTACAGCGGCGCGAAGACCCTGCCGGATGTACGGGGCGACAAGCATTTCCATGGGTTCGCGCTCGCTGTGGGCGCCGAGCACAATCGTGAATCCGCCCAACTCAGGCTGTATGCCCCCTCTACCATACAAGGAAAATTCACCGCTCGGGATCACGGACAGGGCCGGCTCACTGGAAGGCGAGGGCGCTTCTTCAGGAGGTAGGAACGCCTCGTCAGGAGGCAAAGGCGCCTCGTCAGGAAGTGCATGAGTTTCGTCGAAGGGCGAAAACGCCTCGTCAGGAATAGCGGGAACATCGCCGGCCTGCTCAGTGGCAAGGGAATCCGGAAGAGGCGATCCGGCAAGCGTATCGGATGCTACAGAGTCCGCGGGAGCCTGCAAGGCCAGGAGTTCCTGATCCAGCATGTCGAGAATATCTCCGGCTCTGTCCGCATAGGTCGTGGATGGATACAACGTTCGGACGCCGGTATACACCGAACGGAGATCAACTATATCCGTGTCGGCGGAGGCAAGAAGATCACTTTGCGGCGCAATGCCGTCCCCGGGCGGTACAACCACCGTATCCGGGGCCGTGTACTCTTCCGGAGCAAAACCTGCGTCGGCTTCCTGCTCTTCAGCCAGCAGCGTGTCTGCAGAAGAAGGAAAGGCCGCCGCAAGTTCCAGAATGCCGGCTCGCGCGAGCACCGAATCGGGTAGCTGTACAGGCAACGGACCGAACACATCCAGCGAATCGGAAGCCGCCCATTCGAAATAAATACGCCCCGCTGCAAACAGCGCCCTCGGCGCCATCTCCATATTTCGATATCGGGAAGCGATCAACACCATGCGGTTGAGAGCTTCTTCATATGCCCCGCGACGCCATTGAATCACCGCCTCGTCGTATTCTTCCAGCGCCACAGCAAGACTGTCGAACGTTTCCTGCGGTTCAAGGCCAAGCTCTATACGGACTCTGGCCGCAAAATCAGAATCCGGATAGTCGGCCAGCACCTGCCTGTATATCCCTTGCGCACTGGCGATATCGCCTAATGAGCGCTGCACTTCGGCCAGTGCGTAAAACGCTCGCTGAGCAACTTCCGTATCAGCATCTTTCTCGATCACCATGCGATACCAGACTGCCGCGGAATCCGGCTCACTCATCGAAAGAAAAAGCACATTCCCCAATTCGTACCGGGCCAACGCCCGTTCCTCTTCCATGATCGCCTGACTCAGCGAGTCGCGCGGAACGTCCGAAATGTCGATCAATGGCAACGCATACATCCCTATACCGCCGCCATCCCCCGGCAAAGCCGCTCCCTCTCTGGAATCGGGGTGCTCGCTTTCACTCAAGGCAATCGTCACGGCTTCTATACGGCGCCAGTTGGGCACAAGGGGGCGTTCGCCCCAGCGCGCCACAAAATTCATGCGCGCCTCCTGTACACGAGTACGATCCCGATGATAGAGAAAACCGGCTTCACCGGTATTGGCGGCATCGGTACCCGCGCCCACACCTTGCGCACCCGTCCGGGAGGCCACATCCCGGAAACCGCGTTCCGCTTGCAATTGTTCTGCACGCCGGCGCTCTTCGGCAAGTTCTTCGGCCTTCTGCTGCTGCAATGCAAGAATACGCTCATCGAATGCCTCGTCGGACAAACGCCCCAACTCAAGCAACGAATCCATACGCGCAATGTCATTGCGCACATTGGCAAAACCGGCAAACACTTCGGCCTGACGGGCCGCATCCGTCACGGCTTCGGGAGCGTATTGCAAGGACTGCCCGGCGCCCGACGAGGAGGAAGGAATCACTGTGCGGGCAGTATCGAAGTGCGCCGAGGCAAGAAGGTAATCCTTGAAAACATCCCGGTACAGTTCGGCCAGTGCATAGTGGGTCAGCCCCCTGATAGCCTGGCCTGTGTTTTCCCCCTCATACAGGATATGCCGATACATGGCAAGCGCATCCCGGGATTGTTCCTGCGCATGATAAATACGACCGCGCGCGTACGCGAGTTCGAAGCGCCGGTCATAATGCTTGTCGTCGCGATCCATGCGGCGCAATGCTTCAAGCGCCGCAACCCCATCGAGATGCATGCCCTGTACACGTACGATGCTCAACGACGCGGCATAGTCAATCTCATACGGGGGATGCGCCTTGAGTACGCGCCTGTAGGCTTCGACCGCTTCTTCGTGCCGCTCCAGTGTTTCGTACACCTGGCCGAGCAAAAAGGCTCCTTTACCCCGGAGATCGTTTGTGCGCACATCCGGCAAACCCGCTTCAAGTTCCGTAGCCGCTTTTTCGAAATCCCCCTGTTTAACGGAAAGTTCGCCGAGAGCAAGGCGCAGACGCGCCGCCGATCGTCGAGACATATCTTCCATCTCCAGGCTGCTCGCAAGATGTTGCTGCGCCGCTTCGTAGGCGCGCGCCGCCATCAATGTCCGGGCCAACCATATCCGGGCATCTTCTGCAAGACCGGTTTCGAAAACAATTACTTCACGGAATTTCTGCTCGGCCCCTACATAATTTTCCTGATAGAAATAGGATTTCCCGATAAGCAGGAGCGCATCGTCCACCCATTTGGAGCGCGGATGGTCTCGCAGCACATTGGCGCTTCTCTCTATCGCATTCTGAAAATTGATATTACCTCCCGACCGGGGCGGGCCGCCGTAGATGCCGATATACCGAGTCCGGTCTATGGGCTGTTGGGAGGGCTCCATGGCGTCAACGCCATTCTTATAGTCCTGCTCTGCGTTATAGAACGTGTTGTAATAGGAAGTGAAATTGTCGTAATGCTTCCCCACGAAAGAATTGCCCCCGCAGCCGGCCGCAGCGAGAAGCAAGATCGCCGCAAACAGATAGGCGCCGGTGCGAACGGAAGACGACATAGAGCGGCAGTCGAATGTGCTGCGCAGGAAAGAGAGAAACCGTGAAGAACCCCGGGCAGAACGCAGGAAAGCGAGGAATAGTATACGCTACAGGATACTATATGCGGCTTACCTGAATCATGTTGGTGCGCCCCTTTGCGGGCAACGGCATTCCTGCCGTAATGACGATCAGGTCCCCGGAACGAACCAGACCCTGCTCCCGCAAGACGGAGTGGACGCTCTGGACCCCTTCGTCGGTGTCTCGCTGGAACGGGATCAGAAACGATGTGGTTCCCCAGAGAAGGTGCAACCGGCGCATCACCCTTTCGT
>JANQSQ010000333.1 GCA_028283985.1 Rhodothermales bacterium
CGCCGGCGATCCATGGCCACCACACGCACGTTGCTTCCGGCCGCAATGAAATCCCCTTCCGTAGCCACTTCGATGCGTTCTCCGTCGATGCGGGCTACACCGGTCGGGCGCAAGGGCGTTACCGCCACCCCGGTCTTGCCGAGATACTTTGCCCGGCGCTCGGTTTCCCGGTCTTCCCCGGGCCGTTCTCCCGTAATCGTCGTACCCAGTATAAATCGATCCCAGGCTCCCGATGTCCACATCCAGTAAAAAAGGCCGCCCCCCGCTATCGCCGTGCCCACAATGACATAGATTCCGCCCAGCAACCCGGATTCCGTGAAGGCGTAGCCGATAGCGAAAAGAATGACAATGAAACCGAAGATGCCCACCACATTGAAACCGGGCACGAGATAAACTTCCACGGCAATCAGACCGAGACCCACCAGAACGAGCGCTATGGGAAGAAAAAATTCCATCAGGTAATCAGGGGTATTGCCGGAGGAAAAAAAGTCATGTGGCGGAAGGCGCCGTACGTACGATCACGCGGCTGCCGCGCACCCGGATTATTTCCACCCTGGTTCCGGGCAAAACAAACTCCCCGCGCGTCACCACATCGATGCGTTCCCCCTCGATGTCCGCCATGCCCGCGGGACGCAACGGGGTCAGGGAGACGCCCGTCCGGCCAACCAGCTCTTCCATGGTTTCAGACGAAACGTAGCCGGAGGCGCTGGCAAGTTCCGGCGCCAGCACCAGCTGGCCGAATCGCTCCGATTTTGGAAGATATTTACTGAGAGAAAACATGAGAACGATCAGCAGGACCAGGGTGGCCGCCATCGTACCCACCGCGGGCGCCAGCGCGGCGAAAGGCGGAAACGAAAGCCCGACATTACCGACCAGGGCCGCAAAAAGCGAACCGGCCACAAGCACCAGCCCGCTGATGCCCGCCACGCCAAAACCCGGAATCACGAAGATCTCGGCAAGCAGGAGCAACACCCCGATGCCGAAAAGCACGATTTCCCAGCTCTGGACGAGACCGATCATGTAGTGCGGCGCAAAAAACATGGTGGCGCCGATGGCGGCGATAGCTCCGGGAAATCCAACGCCGGGCGTTTGCAATTCGAAGTACAGCCCACCCATCATCATCAGCATGAGGAGGGACTGCAGAACCGGCGAACTGAGAAACCGCAGCGCCCGTTCGAGGGTCGAGGCGCGGTGCGCCACCGAAGCGGTCGGGGCCAGACCGGCTTGTTCCACCACCGCATCGGTATCGGAAAGAATGGCGTCCGCAACACCCAGCCGAAGCGCCTCCTCGGAAGAAAGCGTCAACACGCTGCCGGCCTCGGACACACCCTCGACTTCCAGTTCTTCATCCACCATGGCTTCCGCAATGCGCGGATCGCGCCCATTGGCCTCCGCAGTGGCCCGCATCAACCCCCTCATGTAACTCTGGTACTTGTCCGGCGCCGCCTCTCCCGAACCGCCCTCCACCACCGTGGCCGCCCCGATGGAAGCGCCCGGAACCATTACGATCCGGTCGCTGGCATAGGATATGAGCGCACCGGCGGAGGCCGCATTCTTGTCGATAAAAGCCACCGTGACCGGCTCGAGATCCAGGATCGTCTTGCGAATCTTGTCGGCGGCGTCCACCAGTCCGCCGAACGTATCCACGTGAAAGACGATCAGCGATGCGCCAGCCGCTTCCGCATCGCCGGCGGCTCGCCCCACGTACCGGGCGAGTACATTGTCGATAGGGCCCTGAATCGGAACAATGTACACGGGCCCGTCGGTCAGCGGCGCTTCGAACAGCGTGTCCGACGACGACGAGGAGGAAGCCTGTTGCGACTGACCGGACGCGGGAAAAAACAGGCCGAACAGCAAGCCTGCCGGGATAAGAAACGGAACGAAGCGCCTTGCAAGGCTATTCATGGCGGCGCAGAATCATGGAAAAAGGTACCTGACTGTTTTACGGAGATTCCTTGAAATAAGATTCACTCCGCAGGCGCTTAGGGCCTGTTACCGCAAGACCGTATCGTCCCGTTCGAACGGCGTCCCGGCGGGTTTCAGGCCGTACTTTGCGAATGCCTCGTCGAGCTCCGGCATGAACCGGGATCGAATCGGACGGGTCAGGTACTGAATCTTGCTTGCCCTGCCGAATATGTATTTCCGGAACGGATGTATGTAGATGCGCACATGATCGCGCCCCAGCGGAGTTACTTCCATATACACAGTAATTCTGTACATACCCCAATTCCCTAATACGCGCTCCTTCGTTGCAATGGCATGGGGCAGCTCGGTGGCCGTCGTGTCCCATCCTGCTTCGTTGAGAGCGGCAACGATCCGTTCGGGGACGGTTCTTGCGACGGCGCCCCCATCCGGCGCCATGCCGGACGGCTCGCCCGGCGGTTCCACTGCTCCGGAAACGGCAATCGCAAGAAGCGTATCCGAAGCCGGTGTGTCGTAATCCCGGTACAGAGGGGCAAGGGACGGAGCGCACGCCGAAAGCAAAAGAGAAGCGCCGAGAAGCGCCGCCGGTGCGCATAATCGTTTCATGATCCTTCGGCTTGCAGGGCAAAGATAGCGAACGTCCTTGTACGTACGCATGAAAGGCAACCGGGATATTCGGCGCGGCCGGGCCTCATATCCCTGTTCAGGGCCTGTTACCACTATGCAGCGGCGCTCTGCGGGGCCTGTTTATACCGCCAGGGAAGCGGCGCTCACGCGCTCCCGCAGAAAATGCAGCATGATCCGGTTGAACGTCTCCGGATGTTCCAGCATCGGGGCATGACCGCACTTGTCAATCAAGTGCAGCTCGGAATCCGGGATGAGTTCCTCGAACTCCCTTGCCACATCCGGCGGCGTAATCGCGTCATTCGCCCCCCATACGAGCAGCGTCGGCACCTGGACCTCATGCAAACGAGTACGAACGGTCTCGTTTTTCGACGCCCTTGCCATCTTGATCAGTCTGATCGCACAGGACCGATCTGCGACGACTTCCAGCATCTCGTTCACCAGATCTTCCGTCACCTGTTCCTTTTCGTAGAAAGTGATGGCTGCCCGTTCCCGGACGAAGTTCGGATCATACCGGCGCGGGCTGCCCGTTCCCATTTCCACCTCGTACAAACCCGAGGAGCCGGTGAGTATCAGTGCGCCTGCGCGCTCGGGGTGGGCGAAAATATACAGGATGGCGAGTTGGCCTCCGAGCGAGTTGCCCGCAAGCGTCACGAAATCAAGCTCCATCGCGTCGAGGAATGCATGCACGTACTGCACCAGGCCTTGCATGCTGGTCTGCCCGATAGGAAGGGTGTAGACCGGCAGAAAAGGAACGATGGCGCGATATCCGTTAGCCGCCACGGACTGGACGGCGTCCGTCCAATTCGTCAGATTTCCCAACATGCCATGCAGGAAAATAATTGGAGGGCGCTCCGTCACAGGCCCTTCGTCTAAATACCGGAAGCCGCCCCGCTCCCTGACGTTGTAGAGGGATTTCTCTATAACCGTGTACATGCACTCTGCATTCAATGACGCGCAATGACCTGACAAGATACGGCGTAAAGGCTTTCAATAAAAATGGGCCGGTCACCTCTGTCGCTTCCCGTTCGTGAAGTGTCGTGCAGGGGTCCTCAAAAATGTTTTCCCAGGCGCTGACCGGGATGTTTCGTATTCCGAGCCGGTTATGGAGCAGGTTATGTGTCGTCCGTATTGAAACTTTGCGCCCCGATCCGGGTAAATAATTGGTTCCTTTGCGGGAGCCCTGTAAACAAGCTGCTGAACACTACTACCGTATTTACGACAGGAGATCGTCATTATGCCATGCGGACGTAAACGAAAGCGACACAAGATCGCTACCCATAAAAGAAAAAAGCGTCTTCGGAAGAATCGCCATAAGAAGAAAGGAAGATAAACATCGGGCTTGACCTGAGTACACATCGAATGAAGCACTACACACTGGGTAATATCGTTCGAGCAGGGGTATGGGGCCTGATAGCCGGCGTATCCGCAGGTTTTGCCGTGGGGCTGCTGCTGGCGCCGGGAGAGGGACGGAAACTGCGCCGCCGCCTTGTTTATCAACTGGAAACGCTGGCGGATCGGATCGGATCGGTCGTTGAGGACTTCTCCGGCCCGGAAGGCGATAGCGAAGCACGCCGCACGGGAAATCGACTCGTCGAGGACGCCGAGGAGGAGGCGCGCCGGATCCGGGACGAAATAGATGCATTGCTTGGGGATGCCCGGGGCGCTTCTTTGCCTTCTTCCGAAGAGGAAAAATAACCATAGTATTAGGGTCTCCGGCACGATGCATCCCGCCGGAGCACTTCCTGTCTCATGCCGAACTTTTCGATTCTTCTCCCGCCTTCCGAAAAATCGCAACCGGGGGGTAATCCTTTCGTTCCGGACATGTTCGACTACCGCACGCCGAACACGTTCAACTATTTCAACGAATTGAACCCCGAGCGCCGGAAGATCATCGGCGCCGTACAGGAAGCGATCGAAGCCGGGGGGGATCTCGAAAAACTGTTTGCGGTCAACGGAGAAGATCTGGCGCAAGCCATCGAGTTGAATCAGGAAATCTACGACGCGCCGCTCATGGCTGCGCTGGAGCGCTTCAGCCCGGGCGTGATGTACGAAGCCATGGATTTTCCGGGATTGCCCACGGGCGCGCAACGCCGCCTGCTCGAAAACGGCGTCATTTTCTCCGGATTTTTCGGGCTGTTGCGCCCGGACGACCTTGTTCCCGACCACCGGCTGCCCATCGAGTCGGAGGTGCCGAATATCGGCGCCCTGACCGATTTCTGGCGCCCTTTCGTCAGTCCTGCCCTCAATCGGACTATCGCCGGTGCGTTCGTATGGGACATGCTGCCCGATTCACACCTTGCCGCCTGGGAAAACGACCATAGCTATGCGCAGATCGTGCGCGTAAAGTTCTACGACGAAAAGAACGGATCGCGGCAGGAACCGGGTGAAAACCTGGCGCCGCTCAGAGGAAAACTGGTCAATTTCATTGTGCGTGAATCGCTGGAAGACCTGGAGCCTCTACTGCATTGGACACACCCGGACGGATATACGTACGACCCGGACGGGACCACGGAAAACGCCGCATCGAAGGAAACAGAGATTGTCTTCGTGCGGCGCGCCTGAGTGCATAGTGGTAACAGGCCCTAATTCAGCGCCATGAGAAGGCGCACGCCTTTCAACACCAGATATTCGTCCGCCCGATCAATTTCCGGCGCCTGTTCTGCAAGCAGGTAACTCCATCCGCCGGTAGCCACCGCAAACGCTTCCCCCTGCAAGGTTTCCCGGATTCGGCGGAGGATGCCGCGCACGCCATCAACGAACCCGTACATAATTCCGGATTGCATGGCTTCCGTCGTCGACCGGCCGACAAGAATGCGCGGCCATTCCGGAGCCGCGTCGGGAAGCTGCGCCGTGCCCCGGTGCAATGCATTCAGGGCAAGTTCCGGGCCGGGGCCGATCGTACCTCCGGCATAGACGCCGTTACTGTGCACGACCTCGCATGTAACGGCGCTGCCCGCATCGACGACGATCACGTGACGAGGATCGCCGTCCTGCGACGATTTTCCGTATTCGAACCAGGCGGCGGCAGCGGCGGCAAGGCGATCGACTCCCAGCGTTTCCGGGCTGGTGGAGTCAAGCCGGAACGGCAACCGCATCGCAGCATGGATTTGGACCGTAGCGTAGCCCCGGTCCTGCAGCAGACGGATCAGACATGCGGCCGAATCCGGCACGACGGACGCTATCCCGGCCCGGTCGATGCTATGTCCGGCATTACCCAACCGGCTTATTGCTTCGTCCAGCCGGGCTTCCATGCCTCCGGGGTCGTGCGGCAGCGAGAACGCATGGCGCAGCAGGTCTCCCTCGAACGCCGCCCCTTTGATCGCGCTGTTGCCTATGTCGAACGTGAGCCGCATGGATTTCGCTGGTTAATACAGGATACTCTGAGCGAAGTGGTTTTGATCGGAGTATCCTATACCGTGGTCACTTCGCCGGCATGAAAGGTCTGTATACCCTCGCCAGTGGCGAGCAGAAGGCCGCCGGCTTCCCCCAGTCCCGCTACAACACCCTGCACGGAACCGCTCCCGTGCGCAAAACGGAGTTCCGCCGGAGCATTCAGGTTATACATACGGCGCATGTACCGCTTCCCCACAGCGACGGCGTCTTCTTCGAGGCGGTCAAGCGCTTGTTCGAGGCGATCGAATACGGCGGCGAGCAGATGAGCGCGGTGAATCGTGTGCCCGGTGGCCAGCAAAAGCGATGCAGCCTGTGGTTCGATATCGGTCGGGAACGTGTCCTCGTTGACGTTTATGCCGATACCGAGAATGACCGCGCGCGATGCAGAGGATGCCTGCCCCGCCCCGGCGGATTCCAGTAACATCCCGCAGCATTTCCTCTCGTCGATCAGGATGTCGTTGGGCCATTTTATCTGCGTGCATACCGGCGCCGTAAAGCGGTCGATGGCTTCCGACGCCGCCACGCAGGCAGCTATCGTAATGAGATTCCAGCGATCAGGCGCCAGCACCGGACGCAGCACCACGGAAAAGGTCAGGTTGAGACCGCTGCGCGCCGACCACGCGCGCCCCATGCGTCCCCGCCCTTTCGTCTGGAGTTCCGCGTACACGACCGCCCCGTTCGGCGCTCCCGCCGTCGCCCATTCCAGTGCAAGGTCGTTCGTGGAGGTCACAGTGTCGTACGCCCGGATTTCCTTCCCGATGCAGCCTTGCCGGCCGGCGTATTGCGCATCGAGCAGACGGCGGGCCTCATAAGCAGGGCCGCCCGTTATCTCTCGGAGGGACGCGGCCATGGGACGCATCGGTCTTTCCCGGGCATTCATGAATCGAAGAATGAAAGGAATCTTTCGTCGAACAGGGTTAAAGCGGATTGCAAAAAATAACTACGATGGTCATGGCTTGCACACCCGGTCGGTTTCTCGCCGACGGGTCTTTCGCGGACATTCAGTCGCTTCGGTCCGGATCGTCGCGATTCGACGCCTGAGCCATTTCCCGAAAATCGTAATACTCCACCGTGCTCCGGAAACGCTGCGCAGGACGCAACAGGAGCTTTATGCGCGTTTCGAAACGGGTATGGTCCGGCGCCCATGTTCCGGAAGGGAGACGGATCGTGCTCAGAAAAAAGGCGCTTTCCTCCCGGAACCACAACGCGGCATGCACCCGCTCGATGTATATGCCGACAAGGCGATCCGATGTCCGATCCAGATACAGATGTACGAGCTGGATGGTCCGGGATACTTCGAAACCCGGACGGGCGGTAATCCTGAGGACCCGCACAGGGCGGTCGGACAGCATGGAATCGGGGGCGAATTCGTACCGCCAGGCTTCCCGGTTCCGGGCTACGGCATACGGCGGGTCTTCCGGAATTATATACTCCGCCAGATCGGATGCGGCGAAGCCGGCTTCCTCCAGGTCGTCTTCCGTCGAAACGAAACGGCGCAGATAGCCGAAATCGAACGTTCCGGAAGATTCCGAGTAGATCGTGCGCGCCCCTTCCGCATCGTGGCGCACCTCCTGTTCGCGGGAAGCGAGAAGCGCGCCGCTCTCGTCGAATTGCACGGTACGGGTGCGTTGCGTGTACGCACGGGTCGAAACGCTGCCGAAATCGGAGCGAAGCGCCGTCTCGTCGATGCGCTCCAGCAAAGCGCCGACGGAATCGGCAGCGGCCAACTCCTCCGGCGTCAGCGGGGCCGGCGGGGTGTTCCGGTCCGCGCATCCCGACGCAAGGAATACCAGACACACGCTCCATGCAAGGACCGATCCATGCGAAACCCGTCGGAGGGGTCGCATTTTCCGGACAGACAGCAAAAAGCGGGACATCAAGTGCGGCATGACACAGCGGCAAAACGGATGCAGGATACAGATGCAGTAGCGAATAAAACCCCGGATTCCTTACATTTCATGCGCGCATACCGGATACGCTGCATACGCCGCGCATGCCGGAAGCGAGCGGAAAATTCCCTGATAATATAGTACGCATAATCCACAGGAAGATGACCGGAAACGGATTGTTGCAAGGAAAAAAGGGGCTTGTCTTCGGCGCCCTGAACGATCAGAGCATCGGCTGGGCCATTGCGGAGGCCGCACACCGGGAAGGAGCGTCTCTGGTGCTTTCGAATGCGCCGGTGGCCCGACGCCTCGGTGCGCTTAACAGTCTGGCCGAACAAACCGGGGGGCAGGTTATATGGGCAGACGCCACCAGTGACGACGACCTGACTGCACTGTATGCGCAGGTCAAGGAAGACGGCCCGCTCGATTTTATCGTGCATTCCATCGGGATGGGCGTCAATCTGCGGAAGAACGTGCCGTATCCGGAACTCAACTACGCGTGGTATCAGAAAA
>JANQSQ010000339.1 GCA_028283985.1 Rhodothermales bacterium
TCCGTCGCTGTCCTGCTCGAATACATAGGCGGCTCCCGCAGACGAATCGGCGGCCGGAGCCCCTACGAATACGGCGCCGCCGCTCAGCCCGACCGTTCTCCCGAAGGCATCGTCGGGTCCGGCGTCGTCGCCCGTCAGGGCTGCCTGATGCATCCACCCGTCTTCCATGTGTTCGAATACATGTGCGGAACCGGCTTCTCCGTCCTGGCCGGACGATCCGACGACAAGCATGTTGCCTTCAACAGCCAGACTGCCTCCGAATCCGTCATTCATTTCGGCGTCCATCGCCGTAATCGTGGCTTCCTGTACCCACTCTCCATCTGCCTGATGAAAGATGTACACAGTGCCGGGGCGATACAGGTTATCCGGTTCTCCGACAAAAATCCGGTCTCCGGAAATAAGGACGGCGTTGCCGAATCCTTTCTGGGCATGCGCCGTTCCGACAAGGCAGATGGATGTCAGGAACGCAGCGAGAAGCATGCGGTAGCTTGGTGTAACCATGGTTTCAAAAGATGTGATGGATGGGTGGCGATCCTGAGGTTTTAGCATAGCGCCGTACGTACAGCGCCGGATAGATACGGGATCCTGTACACGTCGTACGAAACAATACCAGCCAACATGCTATGAACGGATATTCTTTTCGTTCCAAAGGAAACTCCGTATCCTGTAATAAATTAATCACTCTACGGCGTTCGCCGCTCTTCACAGGGTACTTTATGTTCCGATTTCACTTTCTGCTTTTCCTTCTCGTTTTTGCGTGTGCAGGGTGCGGCTCGTCCGCGGAGGAACCGGTCGTTCCGGTACTGCAGATGCAGGAATCAGGGACGGACGCACTCCTCATCGGGCTGCATGCGGTATCCGACCGTATTGTGTGGGCGGCGGGCACGGGCGGAAGCTATGCATGGACCGAGGACGGTGGCGCTACCTGGCATGCCGGTACCGTGCCCGGCGCCGACAGCCTACAGTTCCGGGATGTGCACGCCATGAGCCTCGATACGGCCTGGCTGCTCAGCATCGGCTCGGGAGAGGATTCGCGCATTTACCGGACCGTTGACCGGGGCGCTTCGTGGGAAATGCTCTTCCGGAACGAGATAGATGAGGCGTTCTTCGACTGTTTCGATTTTCGGGAAGACGGGTCAGCGTTTGCATTCAGCGATGCGGTGGACGGGCGGTTTCCTCTTCTGCATACGGAGGATGGCGATGTTTGGCGTGTGCTGCCTTCGGAAACGCTCCCGCCCGCACAGCCGGGCGAGGGCGGTTTTGCCGCGAGCGGGACCTGTTTGATTGTGCTGGATGACCAGACGGTGCTTATCGGGACCGGCAATGCGGCGACGCCGCGTGTACTCAGGAACGCACGTCGGGACAGCGCCTGGACAAGCAGTGACGTACCTCTGCCGGGCGGGGAGGCGGCCGGCGTGATCTCGCTGGCTTTCCGGGATGCGCAGCATGGCGTCGTATCGG
>JANQSQ010000363.1 GCA_028283985.1 Rhodothermales bacterium
TCAGATGTTCCAGCAGCACAAATTCTTCCACAAGGCTTTTCCGGAGTCTGCGGGTTTCTTCCGCATTGCCCAGGATCCCGAATTGCGTCGCAGCAAACCCGACCTGCTCCTCGAAATTTTGCGTGGAAAGGGTGTCGGACCCGAATTCGGAGGTTACGACGACCGCAAGCGAGGCATCCGACAACGGTTCGCCCATGGCGTATTGCACATCGTCGGTTTGATCGGATGTTTCTTCGTCGGATCCGCATGCCGCGAACAGGAGCAGCAGGCAAAGCGCGGCGCCGACGCGGACAGGCGCGGAAAAAGACCGGATGAAAGACTGGACGGAAGTGTTCATGGGTGGTATGGTTATCACCGGATGCGACATGCGGGATACAGAGGTCCGGATCCCGTTTTCTGAAACTCTTCAGGGAGATTTGCGTTGCAAAGCGTCAAGGCGCGATCCGTAATTTACGTATACTGTTGTCGTTCATTTATTGGTTGCCGCCGTCAATCCGCCGCGTTCGTCTAGGGGTTCAGGACGCCAGCCTCTCACGCTGGTAACACGGGTTCGAATCCCGTACGCGGTACTTGATCCGAGTATCCTTTAATATGATCTTCCGGTATCTTCCCGATACTGCAAGCAGAGGGCCTTTCTTGCCCCTCATGCCTACACCTCCGGTTCCTCCTCTGCTTTTTGCTGGTGGTTCAGCACATTGTCCACGATGCCGTAGTCCCTGGCCTCCTGGGCGCTGAGCCAGTAATCGCGGTCCGCGTCGCTTTCGATTTGTTCGATCGTCTTGTCCGTGTGCCGCGCAAGGATTTCGTACAATACCTGCTTGAGACGAATGATTTCTTTCGCCTGGATTTCGATATCCGATGCCTGACCCTGTGTGCCGCCCAGCGGCTGGTGCAGCATGATGCGGGAGTTGGGCAGCGCACCGCGTTTGCCCGGGGCGCCTGCCGCAAGCAGAATCGAACCCATCGAGGCGGCGAGCCCCACGCATGTCGTGGCGATCGGGGCGCTGACCCATTGCATGGTGTCGTATACCGCCAGGCCGCTGTATATGATGCCCCCCGGCGAGTTGATGTACATGTTGATATCCCGCTCTGAATCCTCGCTCGTCAGATACAGAAGTTGCGCAACCGCGAGGTTCGCGATCTGATCGTTCACGGGGGTTCCCAGAATGACGATGCGCTCTTTCAGCAGACGGCTGAAGATGTCGTAGGCGCGTTCGCCCCGGTTCGTTTGTTCGACGACTATCGGCACGAGCGTGCCGATGGATTCCTTGCGGAAGGAGCCGCTGTAGATGCTACTCGGGACAGAGAGGTCCCGCGAAAATTTGACAAAATCGTCTACCATGTGCGGCGGAAAGGCTTACGTGATGTTCGAAGGGGGTGGTGCTACCGTATCCCCGGACGGGAGTTCCGCCCTGTCCGTACCGGGTACGGACGTTCCCGGTCAGGCAGGGATCACAATGGAGGAATCCGAGGAGGCGTTTTCATCGAGCAGCGCCTGGAATGCTTCCGGATCCTTGTCTTCTATTTCGAAAGTATCGGCGAGGCGGGCGAACACCTTGCGGCTCATCAGGCGCTCCCGGATCTCGTCCATGGCGCCTGTGCGTTCGTAGTACCGGCGCAACGTTTCGGGGGCCAGTTCCTCGCTGCCCTCGGTGGCCTTATCGAAGTATGCGTCGAGATCGTCCTCGGTTACCTCGAGTTGCTCGCGCTCGATATAGGCGTCGCGGAGCAGTTTCCACTTGGCATGCCGCCCCGCCATGCTGCGGCGCTCTTCCCGGAAGGCCTGTTCGTCGAAATCCTTCGGTTCCTTGCCGTTGTTGCGTTTTTTCACGTCATCGACAAAACCGTCCAGGTACATTTCCACCGCTGATTCGGGAACGGGGATGTCGTGCAAGGCCATCATACGATCGACAATGCGGTCGACAAGCAATTCCTCGGTGCGTTCTTCCCAAAGGGCATGCAGTTGCTGGCGGATGGTGTTTTTCCATGTGTTCAGATCGCTTGCTTTTCCTTCCGTAACCTCCTCCGCAAACGCATCGTCGAGGTCGGGCAGGTCCCGGCGTTTCGTTTCCTTGACGGTAACCTGATACCGGCGCACGGGTCCCTTTTCGTCGTTGTCGGGAGGGATTTCCACGGCGAATGTCTCTCCTGCCCGTTTGCCGAGTACGCCATCCCGGATGGTTTCGTGCAGATCCTTGTCGTCCACAAAAAACGTTACTCCTTCTTCTTTTTCTCCGATGACGGGCGTGCCGGTTTTGTCGTCGAGACGCTGCATGTCCATGACCACCTGAAAATCTTCCGTGATTTCATCCGTCTCCACAGGGACAAGCGCAGCGCGGCTCCTGCGAATGCGCTCCAGATGTTCCGCCACATCCTCGTCTGTGACGTCGCGCTTGAGGCGCGGAATTTTTTCGCCGGAAAGGTCCTTCAGCGTGATTTCGGGCCGGACTCCGAACCGGATCACCGCCCGCAAATCACCGTCCATTTCGTAATCGAGTGTGGTGAGCACGGGTCGCCCCACCACATCGTACTCCTTGCTTTCAATCACTTCCTTGCGAAATGCTTCCTGCACCTTTTCCTGGACAAGCATATAAGCGATTTCTTCTCCATGGATTTTTTTGATGAGACCCACAGGGACTTTGCCGGGACGGAAGCCTTTCATTTCCGTGTGCGTCCGTTGCCGTTGCAGGGCGGTTTTGAAATCGGATGCAAGTTCTTCCGCTGCAGCCTCGATTTCAAGGTCGCAGGTTACGTCGCTGATCCGGTGAATATGGGTTTGCATGGGATACTCTGACCGCTGTCGTCAGGGAACGGCGCGCGCGGTCCATACGTGCTATATCGACGCCAGTCTGTGGTGGGAAATCGGAATGAGGTAATTGTGTTCGAGTACATCTTCATGTACGCCGAACTCGCCGGTGCCGCGAAAGTCCACCGCTACGTACGATCCGACAATCTGTTTTACCTCCCCGATTCCGTAATAGGGCGGATGTGGACCATAATAGACCAGTTGACCTTCCCGGAAGGCCTTCTTGTACCGGGCGCGCCGGTGAAACGAGGGGATCACCGGGAGCAGGTCCAGTCGATATGGCAGGGATTTGTTCAAGGGTCGTTTGTCAGGTCATTTTCCAGAAAGGTATGGTATGCGCAGGACCTCCGCCACCTATCGATAAAAGTTCACGACCGCTTAAGGATACTCTGATTAAGTCCGCGAAGCTCAGAGTATCCTTAAATCCACCCGTTGCGGGAAACGGAATACGATGCCGGCTTGGTTGTGGTCCCGGCATTCGTTATTATTGCGGTCCCGACGGAGGATATTCGGGGCGAGGCGTTCACTTGCGCGCCCCTTTCCGCCTCCGGGGTTTGCGGACTTAATCAGAGTATCCTGTACATGATGCAATTCATACCGGCATGAGTTCCACCGAATTCGACGCGAAAATGATCGATCGTCAGGTCGGCCGCAATGCAGAGTTGTTTGCGCGGGCCATCAACGATCTGGATACCGCGGAGCAACGTTATCCCTATCTGCGCATTCTTGTCAGCATTGTGGAGCAGGCCCACCCGGAGTGGAATCAGGCGCCGCAAAAGGATCGTCAGATTTTCCGACTCATCCAGCAAATGGGGGCGCGCGTCGACGAGGCCGAAATCGTCGAGGTCGTTCGCGTCCGGGATGAGGAACGAGGCTATTTCTACGATTGAACGGGCTGTGCGCCTATTCGAGGATACTCCTCGCAGTCTCCGGGCCTTGCGGAGTTAATCAGAGTATCCTTCAATGACGATATGCGGATTCGCTCGCAGGAAGCTTTTCCAGCTGGCGGGTCGTTGGGTTTCGCCTTTCGCGCGGCGGTGCGCATGACATAACCCGACGGCGAGGGCGTCGGACGCGTCGGCTTCCATGGCCTTGCTGTCGTTCTCGTCCTTGATCGAGAGAATAGCGCGCACCATATAGCGGACCTGTTCCTTCGAGGCGTTGCCGCGCCCGGTGACGGCTTTCTTGACTTGCTTCGGAGTGTACTCGGTTACCGGGATTTCCCGGTTCAGTATGGCGATCATGGCAGCCGCCTGGGCGCGCCCGAGCTTCAACATGGATTGGGGGTTGCTTCCGTATACAGGCATCTCGATGGCGCATTCGTCCGGGCAAACGCGCGCGGCGATCGCCGTGATCTCGTCGTAAATCTTTTTGAGGCGAAGCGGGTGTTCGTCGTACCGGTCAAGGCGCAGCGCGCCATATTCCAGTGCGCGCTCCCCGGAGCCATCGCAGGCGATGACGCCGTATCCTGTGTATTGAGATCCGGGATCGATGCCAAGTACGATCATTGTTGGATGTCCCGTGAGGGGATTTGTCAGAAGGATAGGGCAGCAAGGGTTTCCTCGTCCGTATCCAGCGTGGTGAATACAGCCTGTACATCCTGATGGTCGTCGATGTGTCCGATCAGGCGCAATACCTTCCGGGCATCGTCTCCGGAAAGGGTCACGGTCGTTGAGGGTTCCCGGATCAACTGGGCCTCGCCGATTTCGACGCCGGCGAGTTCGAGCGCCCTGCGTACGTCTTCCAGCAGGTCGGGCGGCGTGACGATCAGATACGCATCCCCCTCCTCTTGCATGTCCTCGGCGCCCGCTTCCGCAACGATTTCGAACAGGGCCAGTTCATCATGCGGTTGTCCGGAGGATGGGATTTCTATGACGCCCTTGCGTTCGAACAGGTATCCCACCGATCCGGACTTGCCGAGGCTTCCGCCCCCTTTGCTGAAAAGATGACGCAAGTCGGCTACCGTCCGGTTTCGGTTGTCCGTCAGCGTTTCCACGAACACCGCTACGCCATGCGGTCCATAGCCCTCGTAGGTAACCTCTTCGTAGTCCTCCCCCTGAATTTCTCCGGTGCCGCGCTTGATGGCCCGCTCGATATTGTCCTTCGGCATGTTTTCGGCCTTTGCCTTCTCGATCGCCAGCGCCAGCGAAGCGTTCATACCGGGATCACCCCCTCCTTCCCGGGCGGCTACCGTGATGTCGCGGGAAATCCGCGCCCAGATTTTCGACCTGCGCTGGTCGGTTTTGGCCTTATGCCGCTTGATCTTGGACCACTTGTTATGACCGGCCATGGCGAACGGTACACCCTGTAGCATCGTGAGAATCGGGAGGTGAAACTCAAGAATACTCTGATTAAGTCCGCAAAGATCAGAGTATCCTTAAATCTACGCGCTCCGGCGCTAACATGGTATTCTTTAACGCGCGAACGCGAAGCGCTGATCGAAGCGGTTTTGATCAGCGTATCCTGCACATCTTTCACAGGGTATAGGGGCGAAACGGCGCAAATAGGTCGGGTAATGGCTATCTTCATACATCTTCGGTTGTATCGCGGCGGCGGATATCTCCGGCATTGCCCGGCGTCCGCTTCATGCCGTCAGACACGGAAAGTTCTCCGGAACGGGTTAAACGGCCTGTTCGGTCATGCCTGAAAAGAAGACCCAAACGATCCCTTCCGAATCTGCCGAACAGGACAAGCGGTGCGTGGCGCGCGCGCTCGCCGGCGACGAGACGGCCTACTCCGAATTGCTCGACAAGTACCGGAATGCGCTTCACCAGCACATCCGGAAAATCGCCCGGGATCGGATGGAGGTCGACGATCTGGTCCAGGACAGTTTCGTCAAGGCATTCGCGGCGCTTCCGTCGTATTCTCCCGAGTATGCCTTTTCCACTTGGCTGTACAAGATTGCGACGAATCATGCGATCGACTACGTCCGCAAGAAAAAACTCCCCACGCTGTCCATTGACCAGCCCATCAAGACGGATGAAGGAGAAATGTCGGTGGAGTTGCCGGACACTACGTACCGGCCGGATCGGCACATCGTGGAAGACGAACGCAAAACCCTGATTCAGGAAGCCATCGATGCGCTTCCCCCGAAATACCACTGCGTGATCGTGTTGCGCCACCAACAGGAAAAAAGTTATGAAGAGATTGCGCAGGAACTCGATTTGCCGTTGGGCACCGTGAAGGCGCATATTTTCCGGGCGCGCGAGTTGCTCAACAAATACCTGCGTGACCAGCGCCATCTGCTTTAGGGTCTGTTACCACTATCCGCTGCATCCGTTCTGAACAATGATACCCCGATACACCCGCCCCGAAATGGGGGAAATATGGACTGAACAGAGCCGGTTCCAGTCCTGGCTCGATGTCGAGTTGGCCGCGTGTGCCGCGTGGTCGAAACTGGGCGTCATACCTTCGGAGGATGTTGCCCTGCTCTACGAACAGGCCTCGTTCGATGTGGAACGCATCCGTGAGATCGAGAAGACGACGCGGCATGATGTAGTGGCCTTTACGCGCGCGGTAAGCGAATCGCTGGGGCCGGAGAAAAAATGGGTGCATTACGGCCTTACGTCTTCCGATGTGGTCGATACGGCGCTGATGGTCCAGCTCAAAAAGGCGAACGATCTTCTGCTGACGGCCATCGACCGGATGCTGGACGTGCTGGCGGACAAGGCCCGCGAGCACCGGTATACTCTTATGATGGGCCGCACGCACGGCGTCCATGCCGAGCCCACGACATGGGGTTTGAAAATGGCGCTGTATCATGCCGAGATGACGCGCAACCGCCGCCGGTTCGCGGCTGCGGCCGAGGATATGGCCGTGGGGAAATTGTCGGGGGCCGTAGGCACCTTTGCGCACATTCCGCCCGAGATCGAACAGATGGTGTGCGAGAAGCTGGGTTTACGGCCCGCGGCCGTTTCGACGCAGGTTCTCCAGCGGGACCGGCATGCGCACTATCTGTCCGTGCTTTCGCTCATCGGCGCTTCGCTCGAAAAGATGGCGGTGGAAGTGCGGGGGCTTCAAAAAAACGAGGTCCGGGAGGTCGAGGAAGCCTTCGGGAAAGGGCAAAAGGGGTCTTCCGCCATGCCGCACAAACGGAACCCGGTGGGCTCGGAAAATATCACGGGCTGCGCCCGGCTCCTTCGCGGCTATATGG
>JANQSQ010000370.1 GCA_028283985.1 Rhodothermales bacterium
TATAAAGGTTCGGGTTCGCGACCAGGGCAACGAAGAAGGGTTGCTGGGTCTTGCATTTCACCCGGAATTCGCCGCGAACGGCTATTTCTTCGTGGATTACACGGCCTCCGATCCCCGGCGGACCGTGGTGGCCCGTTACGGCGTCGACCCGGACGATCCCGATCGCGCGCTGCCGGGAAGCGAGACGGTCATTCTCGAGGTGGCCCAGCCGTACGGCAACCATAATGCGGGGCAGATCGTGTACGGCCCCGATGACGGATATCTGTATGTAACCCTCGGGGATGGCGGCAGCGCCGGAGATCCGCAAGACAACAGCCAGGACCCCACCACCTTGCTGGGTTCCATCCTGCGCATCGATGTGGATGGGGGGACGCCGTACGCCATTCCTGCGGACAATCCCTTTGCGGGCAACACGGAGGGCTATCGCGAGGAGATTTATGCGTATGGACTGCGCAATCCCTGGCGGATCAGTTTCGACCCGCCGACCGGCCGCTTGTGGGCTGCCGATGTCGGGCAGCACCGGTACGAGGAAGTGCACATCATCGAGGCGGGGAAGAATTACGGATGGGACATAATGGAGGGGATGCACTGTTATGAGCCAGGTACGGGCTGTGATCAGGAAGGGCTGGAGCTTCCCGTCTGGGAATACTCGCACGATTTCGGTATTTCGATCACGGGCGGTTTCGTATACCACGGAGATTTGGCGCCCTCGCTGGCGGGCCGGTATGTGTTCGCCGACTATGGAACGGGGCGCATCTGGGCGCTTGCATGGGACGGCGCCGAGGCGGAGGCAGAGGAGATTATGAATACCAGCCTTGCGATCTCGTCCTTTGGAGTCGACGCGCAGCAGGAACTGTACGCACTGGCTTTCAACGGCAGGATATACCGGTTTTCCGAAAATTAGCGAGCCTTTTATGAAATTTTGGGGAATTATATACAATAGTAACCATTTTCGGGTTACTTTTGGGAATTATATATAAAAGTACCGAAGCCGGAATTGTTCACCGGCCTGTCAAAACGTTACTGCTCGGTAACGTATATTGCTTCTACCACCATTTATGGCGGGGCCCACCCGGTCGGGTTACCTGCTGAATATAATAGCCAATTCAGGCCCGGAGTCATGACCCGGGCCGGTGAATAGGTGGGATCGTCCAATGCTCCGCATAGATGGTGGTAAGGCCCGACAACCTTTACCTTGCCACCACGGAGCAATGAACGCTGATATCGGATTTATCTTCGCTTATATCCTGCTCATCCTTACCGTCGCGTTTTTCTTTGCCATGATCCCGCTAGGGTTCGCACTCAGCAAGGGATACGCACGGGAAATGACGCAGAAGATCGGATGGGCACTCTTTGGAACGTTTCTTTTTCCCTTCGCCCTGATCCTGATTCTCTGCCTCGATAGACGCGAAAAGGGTTAAAGGATTACACGAACCTTTTTCCGCTCGCATCGTCTAACGGAAAGCGCAAAAAGAAACGCTCCGCGGTGGCAGCCGGGAGCGTTTCAAAAGGTTAATCCTGCCGAGAATTAACTCCCCCGTGGAGACGGGGTTACTATGTCTTATCAATATACGTTCGACTTTGATAAGGTTCCAGACGCGGATGAATTTTTAGAGGAGGAAATGATCCTATTCCTACGGGACAACCCTTCCGTTAAGCCCCGCGAACCGTCGATCTTCGAATTACTGGTCGCTATCCCTACGGTCGCAACGAAGGTGATCAAGCAATTAGGTCTCGGTAACGTAGCCGCTTTCCTTCCATCCCTTCTGCCGCCCGCTCCATCTGCTCCATCGTATCCTTCGAGCGTACGTTATGCCGGGCCATGAACTCCGTAACGTAGCGTTGCAGGTGCTTGTCGCTCATCTTGTGATACGTCCCGTGGAATCCGCGCTTGAACATCGACCAGAAGGATTCGAGGCCGTTCGTGTGGACTTCCTCGCTGACGTATTCCCCGGCGCCGTGGTTTACGGTCTCGTGCCCGTAGCGGCCCCGTAGAGCGTGATAGGAGCGGTTCTCGTCGGTATACAGGGTTGCCCCGCTTTTTACGGTCAGGGACACGAAGGCCGAAAGGTTCAGCCTATCGGGGCGGGGAATGACGTTCGCCCGCACCTGCTTCGTCTTACGGTCTTTCGCTCCGGCAATTACGGCTTTACCGGCTACGCCGCGCCCGGCCTTACGCTTTTTTGATTCGTGCTTGTTCGATTCCCGGCCACCGATGAACGTTTCATCGACTTCAACCGGCCCGTCGAACTTCCGCTCCGAAGCCAGCCACGAATCCCGGTCCGATAATCCGGCCCGAATGCGGTGGGCGAGAAACCACGCCGTCTTTTGCGTTACCGTCAGATCGCGGTGGAGCTTCATCGAGGACGTTCCCTTGATCCCGGTCATCATCAGGTATACGGCTATCGCCCATACCTGGTAACCGAGTTTCGAGGCTTCCATTACCGTCCCTAACTTGACGCTGAATTGCTTGCCGCAGTCCCGGCAGCGGTGCGGCATCGTCGGATGCTTCGACCGGGCGAGTACGTTACACGACCCGCAACGGACACAGGCGATTTCGTCGCCCCACCGCTGTTCGATGAACCAGCGTTCCGCCGTCTCATCGTCGGGAAACATCCTGAACAGACCCGTCAGGGATATACCGATTCGCTTATGCTGTCCGGGAACCTTATATTTTTCCATGATCTTGGCTTGGTTTACGGGTGAACGTTCACCCTTTTGTCATGCCAAGATTGTGCCGAACTTCGGTACTTTTGTATATAATTCCCAAATTTTGATGTAGATAAGGCCGGTTTCAGCAATAGTGCTGAGAATTATCGGAATGCGGAACAGAGTGCTGCATTCACAAAAACCTCATGATACAATAACAGAGTTCAACGCCGCGCTTGAACAGGCGCAAAACAACACACGCCCCAGGGCGATCACGGTAGAGGATCTTGCGCAGATATTCCGCAACGACGGCAAGCAACGCCAATACAATGCCCGCCTTGAATCCGGAGAACACGCCCGTACACGGGCGCAACCCGATAGGGCTTTCTTATTGCCCCGCCTTTCAGGTTATCCGCGCAGACTTTCGCGGCTTATTGCACATACTCCTAAATACGATCCGTAGAATTGATATTGCGGTATCGGCGATATAAACTTGGGTGCTTCCGTTTTCTCGCCTGCAGCAACCAATCATGACACGCTTTCTTCTTTCCGCTTTCCTTGTTCTCTTCCTTGCCGATGCGTCTGTGGCGCAGGTTACTCTGGTATCCAACAATGGGCAAAGCGGAAACGGTACTCGGTCCGTTAATCATGTAACGCAACAGTTTACTACAGGCGACAACCAGTATGGATACCAGTTAACCAAAATCGAACTTCACGGCAGCGGGTTTACGACAGACCATGCTTTGCCCGATCCGCCAGTACAGGGAGGTACGGGACACAGGAACATATTGCCTCGCAACTATGCGCACTTGAGGGATTGCACTAACGCCTGCAATGCTATCCAATCGAGGATTGTGGCAGAGATAAGTACGGATGGCAATACCGCCAGTTTTTCTTTCAGCCCATCCGTATATCTCAAACCGGAAACCAAGTACGCTATCCTAACCGGCCAAACTTGGGGCAGTGCGCAAATAAACCAAACCTCATCGAATAACGAAGATACGGGCGGCGCAACAGGCTGGACTATCCATAATTCCTCAAATTACGTAGCCATAGTAACAAACAACAGCAACGAGAATATTCCTACTTGGCATAATAATAACAATTCGTTAAAAATCACCGTTTACGGCACGGTCAGAACCAGCTTTCGTTCTACGCCCACGCC
>JANQSQ010000372.1 GCA_028283985.1 Rhodothermales bacterium
AAGAGGGCAGAAAATCCATCCGCCGCTGAAACACATCCCGCGCGCTCAGTTCGATGTTGTTTCCGGACTGTTGTACCTGGACATTCCGGTCGAGCGCAATCCGGAGGGCCTCGTCGAAGGTGATGACGCGGGCCTCTTGCGCATGGGCGTGGCGCACCCCGCCCGGCGCAAGCAGAAACATACCCGACGCAAGCAGGAGAGCGAAAAGCAGCATCCGGCGAAGACGACCGGCATGGTTCACCATATACATGATTTCTGTCCTGGACTGAGTTTCGGAATGTTCCGTATGGGGATGTTTCTGCGCTCCCGAGGCGTAATCGCAGCGCAAAACGCCGGGTCTAACGTGTGATTACGGAAATTAAGCCCCGGTGTTGCAGTCGCCGCCGGGGAAAAAAGCTGCGCGCTCCGAAAACCGGTGCGCGGCGGCAGGGAACGCGGAGGGGGAGGGATTCGAACCCCCGGTACCCGCAAGGGCACGCCGGTTTTCAAGACCGGTGCATTCGTCCGCTCTGCCACCCCTCCTGGGAGATTTCGATCATTTCCCGGCAAACCAATAAAGTACAACTTGCCGTTTCCTCCGGTTCCTGAGCAGTGCCGAGGCGGGTAAGTAGTGCCGGGGCGTATGATGTCGCGGGGGCTTATGCGCCCAGTACGCCATAAGCCAGTGCGGCGAGCGCGGCGCCTGCAAACGGACCGAGTACCGGGATCCATGCATAGCCCCAGTCGCTGTCCCGCTTGCCCTTTCCGAGGGGAAGGAGGGCATGCATTATGCGCGGGCTCAGGTCGCGGGCCGGGTTGATCGCGTATCCCGTGGTCCCGCCGAGGCACAGGCCGATGGCCAGCACAAGCAGTCCCACCGGCAGGGCGTCCAGGGCGCCCAGACCCACTTCAGGCGCCGCAATATACAGTACGCCGAAAACGAGCACGAACGTGCCGATGACCTCGGAAATTAAATTCGCTCCCGCGCTCCGAATTTCCGGGGCGGTGCAGAAAACGCCCAGCTTCAGGTTCCCGTCCTCGGTATTCAAAAAATGCGGGCGGTAATGCAGCCAGGTCAGGAAGGCGCCCAGCGCGCCGCCGATAAATTGCGCGATCAGATAGGAGGGCACGGACGCCCAGGCGAACTTGCCGGCTATGGCCAGGCCAAGCGTTACCGCGGGATTGATATGTGCGCCGGAAAAGGCGGCGACGCAGAATACGGCCGCAAACACGGCCATACCCCACCCGAAGGTGATGACGATCCAGCCGGAGTTCTGGCCCTTGGTTCCTTTGAGCAAGGCGTTCGCTACGACGCCGTCGCCCAGCAGAATCAGCAAGGCGGTTCCGACGATTTCCGCAAAAAAGGGGGTCATGGACGCAAGAGGGGATGGTGTGCGGAAGCGAAGCGCTGATCGAAGCGGTTTTGATCAGAGTATCCTAAAGTACAGACGGGAGAGGAGAAAGGCATCCTCAGGAAGCGGTTTCCCATCCTGCGGCGCGTTCGAGGGCGCGCCGCCATTGCCCGAGCAGGTCTTCGGCAAGGTCGCGTTCCATGGCGGGCTCGAACCGTCGATCCACCTGCCATTGCGTGGAAATTTCTTCCTGGTTTGCCCAGAATCCCACTGCAAGACCGGCAAGATAGGCGGCTCCCAGGGCGGTCGTTTCCGCGATGCGGGGACGGACCGCAGGGACGCCCAGCAGGTCGGCCTGGAACTGCATGAGCAGGTTGTTGGCCGTGGCTCCGCCGTCGACGCGCAGCTCGGTGAGGCGCAGCGCCGCATCCGCTTCCATGGCCCGGATCAGGTCTGCCGTCTGAAAGGCGATGCTCTCCAATGCGGCACGGGCGATGTGTCCGGCGGTAGCGCCGCGCGTCAATCCCGTGATGGTTCCGCGTGCATACGGGTCCCAGTGCGGGGCGCCCAGTCCGGTGAAGGCCGGCACGAAATACACGCCCCCGTTGTCGGGCACGGAACGCGCGAGGT
>JANQSQ010000380.1 GCA_028283985.1 Rhodothermales bacterium
GCCGCTCGCTTATGTGGCTGGGCCACACTGCGCTCGCGGCGCCTGGCCTGGCAGGAAAACAGGCCCCGCAGAGCGCCGCTGCATAGTGGTAACAGGCCCTAATTCATCCGGCCATGAATTCAAACCGGGAGCGTAACGTCTCGTGCGCACTGTATTCGTCCTTCTCGCCGTCGCAGCCGCCTTGTGGCCTTCCTGCATCCTTGCCCAGGAATGGGGCATGGTATCCGGACACGTCCTGTCCGCAGAGGAGAATTTTCCTGTACCCAACGTCAGCATCCTCGTAAGCGATACCGAATTCGGCACCGCGAGCAAGGAGGACGGGACCTACACGCTCCGCTTGCCCCCGGGCGAGCATGAATTGCGGTTCTCGGCAGTGGGGTTCGAGACGATGCAGCACCGCGTAGCCGTGTGGCCCGGCGAAACGACCGTCCTGGATGTTCGCCTCGACGTGTCGGTCGTCCGGATGCAGGATGTCGTGGTGGAAGAGGAGCTTTTCTTCCCGGAACCCGGGGTGTATGCACTGGAGCCGGAAGTCGCCCGCAACCTGCCCTCTCCTTTCAAGGGGTTCCAGGCGCTGAGCGTACTCCCGGGCGTCGCCGCCAACAACGAACTCTCCAACCAGTACTCGGTGCACGGCGGGGGCTTTCACGAAAACCTTATTTTCGTCAATGGCTTCGAGGTCTACATGCCGTTGCGCCCGAGACAGGGGGAGCAGGAGGGGCTCGGCCTGCTTAACCCGGAATTGGCGGACCGGCTCGTGCTGTACACGGGGGGATTTCCGGCGAAGTACGGGGGGAAACTGTCGTCCGTACTGGAGACCAGTTACCACCGGCCGGACGGCGAATCCATGCGCGGGACCGCCACGGCTTCGCTTCTCGATGCAGGCCTCTCGCACCGGGGCGCGGTCGCGGACGGACGTTTCGGGTGGAATGCCGGTTTCCGGAAAGCGCGCGCCCGCCACTTCTTCCGCACGCAGGAAAGGAAGGGGGATTACCGTCCCGACTACACGGACGTGCAGGGGCTGGCCACCTGGCGTTTCGCACCGGGACACGAAATCGAAGCGCTGGGTATTTACGCCAACCATGTGTTCCGCTTCGAACCGGAGAGCCGCAAAACCTATTTCGGCATCGTGAGCGCCGACCCCACGAGACCGTCGGACCTGCGTTCCTTCTGGACCCGCTATGAGGGCGACGAAAACGACGGGTATAAAACATGGTTCGCCGGCCTGCGCCTGATCAACCGGATCACCGCTTCCTGGTCCGTGGAACACGACGCGGCGTACTTCAGCATTTCCGAAACGGAACGCTTCGATATCCAGGGGACGTCCATCGTGTTTCGCGTCAATCCGAACAGCGACCCCGCTACCGGCGCGGGGCACATTCCCACAGGCAACGTCACCGAAGAGGAATTTGCCGATAATCTCATAGAAAGCGCCGCATGGACCGGACAGGGCCGGTACCGGTTCCAGGCCAGCCGGCATGTCATGGAAGCGGGCTGGAGCGTGCGCGCCTTTTCTTTTTCCGACCGCATCGACGAGCACTCCATTCTGTACGGGAGGAACACGAGCGGCGAATCCGTTCGCATCGAGGCGAACCGCCTGTCCGACGAAGCCACGCTTTCCGCATGGGAAACCGGCGTATACCTGCAGGACACGATCCAGCGGGGCGGGTTGCTCGTCACGGGCGGCATGCGGGCGGACCGGTTCTCTTTCAACGGCGTATGGACTTTCGCTCCAAGAATCTCGGCGCGGTACGTCGTCAGCGAGCGCATCACGACTTCCGGCTCGTGGGGCTACTACCACCAGACCCCGACCTACCGCGAATTCCGCGGCAAACCCGTGCCGGGCGAAACGATTCTCGGCGCCCTCAACCGGGATATCCGGTCCCAGCGGGCCATACAGTATGTGCTGGGCGGGGAATATTTCCTGCCTTCGAGGCGGCTGTACGTACGCGCCACGGCGTTTTACAAGGATATGGACCGGCTCATATCGTACGATGTGCGGAACGTGCGCCTCCTGTATTCCGGGGAAAACGACGCAGAGGGACGGGCGTTCGGGCTGGATGTGCACCTGTACGGCGAACTCGTGCCCGGCCTCGAAAGCCGGCTGAATTACGCGTACCTGAATGCTGTCGAGACCTTTCTGCCGGAGTACCGGTCGGAGGTGCTGGACGGAACGATCCCGCGCCCCTCGGACCAGCGTCACACCATTTCTCTCTTTGTGCAGGATTATATCCCGGGAGATGACACATGGAGAGTGCATCTGCGCGGCCTTTTCGGGAGCGGCTTCCCGTACACGCCACCTGTTCCCGACCGTCAACTCGG
>JANQSQ010000109.1 GCA_028283985.1 Rhodothermales bacterium
ATCGCTTCCTTCATCCGGCGATTCGCTGTGGCCAGAACCCCGCGGTCCATGGCGTTGCGTACGGAAACGAGCAGTCGATTCAGATCGGGCGGCTTTTCGATAAAATCGTACGCCCCCAGTTTGGTCGCCTTCACGGCCGTCTCTATGGCGCCGTGCCCGGAAAGCATAACAATGGGCGTCTCGGGCATTTCTTCGCGCGCCACGGCGAGCACCTCCATGCCATCCCGCTTCGGCATGTTGACATCGAGCATGACGACATCGTACCGCCCGGCGCGCAGCCGGGCAAGGGCCTCTTCCCCGTCGACGGCTTCTTCTACGTCGAACCCTTCGTACTCGAATATTCCGCGCAGCGTACGTCGAATACTCGGTTCATCGTCGACAACGAGAATAACAGGAGGCATGCGGTCGGTCAGGATGACTGTTTCGCCGTTGCGCGCGCAATATACACCCGGATATTCGCAGCCTGGCTGGATTCGGGATATTCCGCTTCGACTGCTTCGTACTGTTCGAGGGCATCCTCGTACCGCCCCGCCCGTTCATAGAGCTGACCGGCATGCAGGAGATATTCCGGCGTCGTCAGTTCACTCTCGAAATGACGTGCAGCGCGCCGGGACAAATCCCCGGCGCGGGCATATTCCTCGCGCTGCTCCCAGGCCGCCGCCTCCCCCGCAATGGCGCCTGCGCCGATAAAGTCCGGTCCCTTGTCGAAATCCTCGAAATACGAAAGCGCCCGGTCGTATTCGCCCAGATTGAAGAGTGCATCCGCTGCATAGAACCGCGCAAGATTCCCGGCGGGCGTACCACCGTACTCATCGGCGATTTCCAGCAAGCCCAGATGCTCCAGGGATCCATCCAGCGCCTGCTGGTACGATGCTTGCTCATACAGTGGCAGCGCCTGGGCCAGAAGAACCTCGGCCTCGGAGGCCTGCCGGCCCTGATAGAAAACGTTCCCGACGATCACCGCGGCAATCACTGCAAGTGCAGCGGCCCCGCCGTAGACCATCTTCCTGTTGGCGTCCACAAATCGCCACGCACGTGCATAGAACGTGACAACCTTGTCCTCTCGCAACTCATGTCTTCTGGAAATACTTCGGGGGGCTGGCATAGATTCGCGGGATACGCGCAGTAAATTCGGGAAACATTACGGGAATCCGCCGTAATGGATTCCAATAAAAATACGGAATGCCGCTTTTATGCGTATGTACGCACACAGGGTCCATCATTTCCCTTCAAAAGGATCGCTGACCCGACAGTACGTCATTTTTAGACAAGATTTTCACCAAATCCGGGAAATCGACATGGATCGAAGCCCGTTGGGGGCCGTTTACTGCACCGCACGGCATGCGCCGGCCTACCCATTAACCCCGCATACGCCCCCTGCCGGGGGTCCTTTTTGAAAAAATCGTATACAAACCTCATGGCTATCAAGCTTGGAATCAACGGTTTCGGACGTATTGGAAGACTCGTATTTCGCGCGATCCTCGAGCGTCATCTCGATGATATTCATATCGTCGGCATCAATGATCTGACCAGCGCCGGCACCCTCGCGCACCTGCTGAAGTACGACTCGGTGCATGGCCGTTTTCCGGGCGATGTGCATGTCGATGGAGACTCGCTTGTCGTAGACGGAAAGGTATTCCCGGTTTTTTCGGAGCGGGATCCCGCCCAACTCCCGTGGGGCGCCCTCGGAACGGAGGCGGTGGTGGAATCCACCGGGATTTTCCGCTCGGCGGAGCAGGCCGGCAAGCACATCGAAGCCGGCGCTTCGAAAGTGATCGTCTCGGCGCCTGCCAAGGGCGCGGTCGACGCCACGGTCGTGATCGGGGTCAACGACGACGCCTTGACCGGCGAAGAAAAACTTCTGTCCAATGCCAGTTGCACCACGAACTGCCTCGCTCCGATGGTCAAGGTCCTCGATGACCGGTTCGGCGTGAAGCGCGGCTTTATCACCACGGTGCACGCCTACACGTCGGACCAGGCGCTCGTGGACGGCCCGCATTCGGACCTGCGCCGGGCACGAGCTGCAGCCCTCTCCATCGTACCCACCACGACCGGCGCCGCCAAGGCGGTGGGACTTGTCCTGCCGCACTTGCAGGGAAGGCTGGACGGCATGGCGCTCCGCGTGCCGACGCCGGCCGGCTCCATTACGGATCTCACTGCCGAACTGGAACAGGAAGCCTCCATCGAAGAAGTCAACGCGGCGTTCCGCGAGGCCGCGGCAAACGGTCTGAAGGGACTCCTCGAGTACAGCGAGGAGCCGCTCGTGTCGAACGATATTCTCCATAACCCGCATTCCTGCATCTTCGATGCGCCATGCACTATGACGAACGGAACCACCGTCAAAATCGTCGGCTGGTACGACAACGAATGGGGATACTCGTGCCGGGTGGCGGAACTCGACCAAAAAATCGCCGGCTGACCGGAAGTACAGACGCATGCGCAAACGGACCATCGAAAATATGACGGTGCGTGGGCGGCGCGTGCTGGTGCGCGTTGACTTCAACGTACCGATCGCAGATGGCGCCATCGGGGACGACACGCGCATCCGGGCCGCGTTGCCTACGATACGCACCATCCTTGCAAACGGCGGAAAGGCCATTCTGATGAGCCACCTTGGCCGCCCGAAGGGTAAGCCGGATCCTGCCTTTACGCTGCGCCCCGTCGCGGACCGCCTGAAAGAATTGCTGGGGGCGCCCGTGCACTTTGCAGACCATGCCACGGGGCCGACGGACCCGGCAAGCCGGCAGGCCATCGACGTACTGAACGAAGGAGAAGTACTTGTGCTCGAAAACACCCGGTTCCATCCGGGAGAAACAAAGAATGATCCTGATCTTGCCGGGGAACTGGCTGCCTTCGCAGAGTTGTATGTAAACGATGCATTCGGGACCTGCCATCGCGCCCACGCTTCGACAGAGGGAGTAGCGCACCGGGTTAAAGAAGCAGGTATGGGGTTGCTCCTCGATAAAGAGATCGAATACCTGTCTAAGTTGCTTGATAGTCCGGAGCCGCCGTATGTGGCTGTACTGGGCGGCGCAAAGGTATCCGACAAGATCGGCGTCATCCAAAACCTGCTTGATCAGGTCGATGCGCTGCTCATCGGCGGCGCCATGAGTTACACCTTTCTGAAAGCACTGGGGCACGAAACAGGGGCTTCGAGAGTGGAAGCGGATCGCCTCGACGATGCAAAAGCGCTGTACGAACAAGCCGGCGGAAAAATCAGGCTGCCGGTTGACCATATCACAGCAAGCGCATTCGACAACGAGGCTCCTCGACGCATCGTTTCCGGCGCCATTCCCAAGGGGGAAATGGGCCTCGATATCGGGCCGGAAACGATCGGGGAATACGCTCGTGCAATCGGAGAAGCGCGCACCATCGTGTGGAATGGTCCGATGGGCGTATTCGAAATGTCGAATTTCGCCGCAGGAACGTTCGCTGTGGCCAAAGCGCTTGCCGGAGCCACTGCGCACGGCGCCCTGACGGTGGTAGGTGGAGGGGATTCAGTAGCAGCCGTCTCTCAGGCGGGGTACGAAAATCTTGTGAGCCATGTCTCGACGGGCGGCGGCGCCATGCTGGAGTTTCTGGAAGGAAAGATCCTGCCCGGCATTGCGGCACTGAGCGATAGATAGCTCGCCGGCGCCGCGGGTTATTCGTTCATTGGAAGATATATTCTCACAGCGCCCGTTGTCCCTAGGGCCTGTTCACACTATGCAGCGGCGCTCTGCGGGGCCTGTTTTTCCGCCATGCGGCGTTGCATAGTGTGAACAGGCCCTTTAGCGGGCTCCGGCAAGCAATAGCGGCATCCCCCTGTCTTCCGCTGTTGCCGCCGCTTTAATGCGCACCAAATAAGATCATGGTTTACGAATCCGTCGATCAAATCGACTTCGCTGTCAGCGATTGCCCGGCGATGCCCCTGCAAGGGCGTGTTGTCATGGCAACGCCGGCGCACTATGATGTGCAATACGTAATCAACCCGCATATGGCCGGTCATGTGGGCAACGTGGACCGTGTCCGGGCACGACGCCAATGGGAAACGCTGCGGGATGCCTACCGGGCACTCGGCATGGAAGTACACAGCACCCAAGGCGTAGAGAAACTGTACGATATGGTTTTTGCCGCTAATGCCGCAGCAGCGTTCCTGTCTCCGGACGGGAAATCGCCGGGGGTCATTATGAGTCGCATGGCCACAGCGTCCCGATACGACGAAAGCGTACACTACGAGCGGTTTTTTCGCGAACTGGGGTATGACGTGCTGCATCTCCCCGAGGGACTTACCTTCGAAGGAGGCGCAGACGCCGTCTGGCATCCCGGCAGACGTCTGATTTGGGGCGGATACGGCCAGCGCACCGACCGGGCTACCCATGACGCCATTTCGGCCATGCTGGACGTACCCGTTATTCCAATACGACTCGACGACGAAGCCTTCTACCATCTCGATACGTGCCTCTGCGCGCTGGACGAACGCACGGCGCTCATCTGCCCGGCCGCACTGCGTCCCGAAGATATAGCCATGATCCATCGACTCTTCGAACGTATCATAGAGGTCCCGGAAACCGAGGGCCGCGAACGGCTGGCGTGTAATGCGCATTGCCCGGACGGACGGCATGTGCTGCTCCAGAAAGGGTGTCCGCATACCACACAGAAACTGCAGGATGCAGGGTTCGAGCCGATCGAAATCGACATCGGAGAATTTCTGAAAGCCGGCGCGGCGGTGTATTGCATGAAGTTAACCACATGGTAAGGTGGAACCGCTCATCTCTGTGATCATCCCCGCATTGAACGAAGCTGCGGGCATCGAAAACACGTTGCGGTCCGTAAGCCGGCAGACGCCCGAGCATGAAATCATTGTCGCGGACGGCGGCTCTCTCGACAAAACCGCAGCTATTGCGAGCCGGTACGGACGGGTCGTCCAGGCGCCGCGCGGACGATCCAGGCAAATGAATGCGGGAGCAGCACAAGCCAGAGGAGATATCCTGCTTTTCCTGCACGCCGACACGCTCCTGCCCCCCGGCGGCCTCGAAAAGGTACGGAGTACATTGTCCGACCCCGCACTGGCAGGGGGCGCCTTTCGACTCCGCTTCGACCGCAACACCCCCCTTCTTCGCTTTTACACCTGGTTCACGCACCTGCATGCACCACGGATCTGTTTCGGGGACCGGGGTTGTTTCGTTCGACGTTCCGTATTCGAGGAATTAGGCGGCTATCCGGATCTTCCCATTTTCGAGGACATCGAACTCGTCCGCAAGCTCCACGAACGCGGCGGCTTCGTCTTTCTGAAGAAATGCGTCACCTCCTCGGCGCGCCGCTTTCGGGAACGCGGGCCTTTTCTGCAACAACTCCGCAACACCTATCTGTGGATCCGGTACGTGATCGGAGCGGACCCGAACACCCTCGCAAACTGGTATCCCTACGGAAAAAAATAAGCCCGCACCGGATAACCGCCGGACTTCATTGCAGGATACTCTGATTAAGTCCGCGAAGTTCAGAGTCTGAGATGGGTACGCTGGCAAGAAATGACGAAGCAGTACGGCAGGCCCCGCATAATGAGGAATGACGCAGCCAGCGTGCTTCTGGCAGACTCCCGAAGGGCGCTTCACGCACGAACGTGAAGCGTTGATCGAAGCGGTTTTGGTCAGAGTATCCTGTAGTCCCTCGTATTGCCCGTTTTCAACACGGATATATCTCATGGAACAGAAGAACCCCCGCAGGGTAGGGGTACGAAGTGACCGGGGTTTGCGTTACGACTGGTAATTCTGCGGGGCATCCTCCATCCGAAAACGGTTCCAAACGGCAAAAACCTGAAGCGCTTTTTGTCCCGGGGTTCTCTGTCAACAACTTACAATCCCCTGCACTGGTGTAACGTCCAACACATTTTCGCCAAGAGGTCGGCCGCTCATGGGTTCTTCTCGGAAAAAAGAAAAAATACCTGCACAATCCGCCATCACGAGAGATCCTTTCCCGAATTCGAAAAAAATATTCGTGGAGGGAAAAACCCACGATATCAAGGTTGCGATGAGGGAGGTCGAAACCGAGGATGCAATCTCTGAAAACCCGGGGGCGGAAAAGTTCAGGATAACCCTTTATGACACCAGTGGCCCCTACACCGATCCTGAAGCGGATATCGACGTGCATAAAGGGCTTCCGCCGCTTCGCGCAAGGTGGATAAAGGAGCGGGGAGATGTGCTGGAACTGCCCGATTTTTCCTCGGAATTCGTACGGAAGAGACTCGAGAGAACAAACGGGATAACGTTCGGAAATACACGGAAACCCCTTCGTGCCGCTCCCTCGCGCAATGTAACGCAGATGCACTATGCCAAAAGGGGCATCGTAACTCCTGAAATGGAGTACATAGCCATCCGGGAGAATCAGCGAATCGACGAACTCAGGGAAAACTGTTACGGGCAGCTTGGATCGTATCATGAAGGGGTGGATTTCGACGCGCGTATCCAGCCGTCCCGCATCACGCCCGAATTTGTACGGGCAGAAGTCGCAGCGGGGCGCGCCATAATTCCGAATAACATAAATCACCCCGAAAGCGAGCCTATGATAATAGGGCGAAACTTTCTCGTAAAAATAAATGCGAATATCGGGAATTCGGCGGTTACCTCAAGTATTGAAGAGGAAGTGGAAAAAGCGGTCTGGGCGTGCCGATGGGGAGCCGACACCATAATGGACCTGTCGACGGGGGACAATATCCATGAAACCAGAGAGTGGATCATAAGAAATTCCCCGGTTCCGATAGGAACGGTCCCCATATATCAGGCCCTTGAAAAAGTGAATGGGAAGCCGGAAGAGCTTACCTGGCAGATTTACAGGGATACCCTGATAGAGCAGGCTGAGCAAGGGGTCGACTATTTCACTATACACGCGGGTGTTCTTCTTCGCTACATACCGCTTACGGCCAACAGGGTGACCGGTATCGTTTCCAGGGGCGGCTCCATTATGGCGAAGTGGTGTCTCGCGCATCACAAGGAAAGTTTCCTCTACACGGAGTTTGAGAAAATATGCGAGATAATGAAGGCGTATGATATAGCCTTTTCGCTGGGCGATGGCCTCCGGCCGGGTTCTATAGCCGACGCGAACGACGCCGCCCAGTTCGCTGAGCTGGACACCCTGGGAGAGCTTACGCAGATAGCCTGGAAGCATGACGTTCAGGTCATGATAGAAGGCCCGGGACACATCCCCATGCAGATGATCCGGGAAAACATGACCAGGCAGCTGGAGACATGCGGGGAAGCGCCTTTCTACACCCTGGGACCGCTTACGACCGACATTGCCCCCGGTTATGACCACATAACTTCCGCCATAGGAGCAGCAATGATAGGGTGGTACGGAACCGCAATGCTCTGTTACGTGACGCCAAAGGAGCACTTGGGGCTTCCCAATAAAAAAGACGTTAAGGACGGGGTCATAACCTACAAGATCGCCGCTCATGCGGCGGATCTCGCAAAGGGCCATCCCACTGCGCAACTTCGGGACAATGTGCTGAGCAAGGCAAGGTTCGAATTCCGATGGAACGATCAGTTCAATCTTTCGCTGGACCCGGATACCGCACGCGATTTTCATGACGAGACCCTTCCGGCCGAGGGGGCAAAAGTCGCACATTTCTGTTCCATGTGCGGTCCGAAATTCTGCTCGATGAAAATCACGCAGGATATAAGGAAGTATGCCCAGGAGCACGGCCTTTCCGAAACGGACGCTATTCGGAAGGGGCTGGATTCCAAGGCCAGAGAATTTGCGGAAAAAGGAAAAGAGATATATGTCGAGCAATTGGATTAGATTTAAGGTGCCCCCGACCCCCGTTTTTCTTGATTCTTTCTGTCGAAAGCCATGGCCCATATCGTCCTGCCCCCGCGCTGGCAAGCCAGAGAAAACGACGTAACCTCCGAACATACGTACCGGAACCGGCGCCAATTCATTGAAGAACTGGGCCTGGGCGTCATTGGAATGGCGGCCCTCGGCGCCATGGGATGCTCCATGACTTCGTTCGGGCCGCTGGACACCATCCCGGACAATGCACCGCGTGAAGGATATCCGGCCGCGCGCAACGAGGCATTCTCTGTCCCGGAACGGGCGGTAACAGGACGCATCTACGCCTCCTCCTACAACAATTTCTACGAATTCGATGGGGCCTCCAAGGAAATCTGGCCTCTCACGGAGCCCTATGAACCGTTTCCCATGACGATCCGGGTACGCGGGCTTGTCGAAAAACGGCGCACATTCGATGTGGCGGAGTTGATCCGCACCATGGATCTCGAAGAACGCCTGTACCGCTTCCGGTGCGTCGAAGCCTGGGCCATGACGGTACCGTGGACAGGATTCCCGCTCAGCAAACTCATCGAGCGGTGCAAACCGCTTTCCCGGGCGACCCATGTGCGGTTCGTATCGGTCAACCGCCCAAACCAAATGGAGGGCATCAGAAAACAGCACTGGTATCCCTGGCCGTATTACGAAGCCCTGCGCATGGAAGAGGCAATGAACGAATTGGCCTTTGTCGTAACCGGAATGTACGGGGAGCCCCTCCCGAAGCAGAACGGATCTCCGCTGCGACTCGCCCTTCCCTGGAAATACGGCTACAAGGGACCGAAAGCTATCGTACGTATCGAGTTTACGGATCAGCAACCGGGGACCTTCTGGAACGACCTGCAACCCCTGGAATACGGCTTCTTGTCGAACGTGAATCCGAACATTCCCCACCCGCGCTGGAGCCAGGCCACGGAAACATTGCTGGAAACCGACGAGCGTGTCCCCACACAAATCTTCAACGGATACGACGAGTGGGTATCCGCACTGTATCCGGGCGAACCCCGCCGTCCCGGCAGACCCTTAGCGCGGTAACCCGGCGACTTCCGCAGGGTCTCCCTTCCTCTGCAGGTATCGATTCCAGGCGTACACGCCCCAGGAAAGCAGGATGCATCCAAAGAGGGCAATCCCGCCGTTTATACCGGAAAGACGCCATTGAGCGCGGCCGATCGCCGCGATCACCACTTCCTGCGATGGCCCTCCGGACAGAAACACGTCCAGCGAATCGCTCCCCTCGAGCGACCGCACAAACGTAATGGGAAGCGGCAACACGTGCTCGGTATACGAGCCGTCCGCTTCCGGTACCCGGAGATGAGCCGACGCCATGGTGATATCCGCCCGGTCGGTGGTGGAAAGCGCCACCACATCCGCTTTGACCACGGCGCCGGTCCGCACCGTTTCCCGGAGGTTCATCGTCACTACCGCCTGATTGACCGCCAGCAAAAAGAGCAAACCGGGAAACACCCATAAAAGACGAGCCACGAGCAGGGAAGCACGATGATGCATAAGAAGACGGTTTGGGAAGCGGTGCGAAAAGCGGTCGACGACCGGCTATTTGAGGAATAGATACGGCTTCCATGCCTCGTGCAATATCCCGATATAATCGCGGATGAACATCACATGACTGGGCCGGTACGGCTTGCGAACCAGCGGCATAGCGGCCTCTTCGGGTTTACGATTTCCCTTTTTGTTGTTGCACGGGGTACAGGCCGTCACAAGATTTTCCCAGGTATCCCGCCCACCTTGTGACCGCGGCTTCACATGATCCACGGTCAATTTTTCGCGGCACCCGCAATACTGACACCGGAATCGATCCCGCCGGAGAATGTTTTTTCTCGTAATCATGACCCGCTTGTACGGAACGCGTACGTATGTTCTGAGCCGTACAATGCTCGGAAAGGGATACCGGGCCGTCGGCGACCGGACATATCGGTCCGGTATGGACTCGACGAGTTCGGCTTTTTGCAGAAAAACCAGCACGACTGCACGCTCGACGCTGCATGTCGTCAATGCGCGGTAGTCATTGTTCAGTACGAGTACGTGGCCATTCATGACGTTGTGTTATTGGACAAGTACGTCGCCGTACGAAACGATCTCGCCAATGTCATCGAAAATGAGCAGGCGATGCAAGCCAACCGGTCCAATCAGGGAAACCGGCACATGAAACAGATAGGCTCCCGGATCGCTGGCCTGTTCGATTTCGGAAAGCGTTTGCAAGCGGTTGTTGTGCAGGTTTCTCAAACGAAGCGGGGAATACACGGCGTCAAACACGGTCACGGTGACACGGATCGTGATAAAATCCCCGATCGGCGCCGGATTCGGCATGGCCGGGTCTACCCTGATCTCCCCCACGTATACAGGCGCCGTCCGCCAATCGTCCTTGTCTTCGGATAAAATTTTTCCAGACGCATCGACGCGCGTAATGTTCTCCGGAGAACGACTTGCCTGCTCCGCAAAATCATCCTGCTCCTCCTGCGTATCGCACCCGGCAGACAGGAACACGCCCGCAAACATCGCAATGCAAAAACCGGCAAAGCATTTTCGGGAAAACATTACCTTGCGCAAAAGGCATCGGATCACATTGGCGAAGCGATCAACGAAAACGATCAGCCACCGCTTGCACGACGGCATGCTCCCAAGGGTCCCGATTCCTTGCATATTCTGTCATAAAAATACGTGTACCCCTTCGCAGCAAGAATGCTCGCCCCATGAAAATATATACGCGCACGGGAGACCGCGGGGATACCGGCCTGTTCGGCGGTAACCGGGTATCCAAGGCACATGTACGCATCGAAGCTTATGGCGCCGTCGACGAAACGAATGCACTGCTCGGCATGGCGCGGGCCTTCGCCTCGGAACACCCGACCTGCGAACGTCTCGACAAACTTCTTGCAGCCCTGCAGGATGACCTTTTCGTAGCCGGAAGCGACCTTGCTACGCCGCTGGACAGCAAAGCCGTTGTACCGCGCCTTACAACCACGCACATAGAGCGGCTCGAACAGGAAATCGACCGCCTGGAAGAAGACCTGCCGCCCCTGGAGAATTTCATTCTTCCCGGAGGGGTATCGATTGCATCCATACTCCATGTCGCGCGAACGACCTGCCGCCGGGCCGAACGGCGAGTCGTTGCAGCCGCAGCATGCGAACCGCTCAATGAAGCCGCTTTGGCCTACCTGAACCGGCTGTCTGATTACTTGTTCGTACTGGCGCGATGGGCAAATAGCACGGCGGGAGGAAAGGAACACCTGTGGAAACCGAAATAATGCGGCTGCCGGTTGCGAAACCGCAGGGAATGCCGTACGTTGATACAATACGCTGCTTCTCGGAATTCCGTATTCCGTCGATATTCGACAGTTCCGAACAATACATCCGGCATGCGGCCTCCCATCCGCCCAATCGGCCCCGCAAGGTGTATATCCCGGCATCGGATTCGGCATGTTCAGGTCATTCACAGACATGCGTAGTATAAAGTATCCCGGAATCGCAGCAGTTGTCGGCGTCTTTTTGCTTGCCGCAACACTCCTCCTCATCAGAGGAAAGGGCT
>JANQSQ010000447.1 GCA_028283985.1 Rhodothermales bacterium
AAAACGATCCTGTGTATCGCCGCTTCCCGGACGACTGGGCAAACTATCACACCCGTTACGTCACGCCGGAACGCTTCCACGAAGCGATGCGGGTGGAGTAAATCCGGGTTTCGACCCCGGTTTCAAAGCAATTCCTGTCTTTGCGCTTCGTACCACACAAACGGTGAAAGATCCCTGAGCGCTTCTAAATCCTTACCTCTCAGGTAACGATTAAAGTGCTTGAAACGCATATCATTATGTTCAGGGCTATCCAGTTCCAATTGCCGGATCGTTCTTTCGGCCTTTTCCTTGAGCGTATCGTCCAGATCGGGATTCGGGCCGATCTCTCCGGTTGCAAGGTTTAATACGAACGTATCCTGCCGAAGACCGATGGGGTCAAGAATATCGTCGTATGTCCACTTTTTACGATTCGGTCCGATAAGGCAAAGTCTGTAATTGTCCCATTGGTACGCTTTTCCGGCGTGTTTCGACTTGGGGACAAAATGATCTGTGGAGGACGCACCGCTGGCCCATTCAATATAGATCGCCAGATATGCGCATATGCCCGAATAGGCAGCCCAGAGTTGTTTATGTGAACGTGTCCAGTAATTGGGGAGATCGCTGGCGCGAGGCGGCGGGCCATTCGCCGATATACCTTCTTTTTTCAACCATTTCAGGCCTTTCTGGCGGACCTTTCGATCAAAATCCGCAGGCTCGGGTTGCAATGCAACCGGAATCATGGCAACCACCCCTTTTGCCTGCATATATACTGCCAATTGAAAAGGAATTCATCCGTCGGACTGAGTGCCAAGGCAAGTTCCTCGTTCGTTTTTTTGATTTGATCGATATCCGGATCCGTTTCCTCCAGCAAAGATGCGGATCGTTCAAGCAAGGCTTCGTACTCCGGCGCTCTGCTGCTCTTGAGATCGAATGCCTCGCTGATTAACCACGATCCTGCGTCGCCGTGCTTTCTGAACTCGCGGGGTTGCAACTTTACCTCCCCCTGTTCGAAATCAAGATCGAACCAGGCATCTTTGCTGTCATCGAAGATGGGTTCCACAGAGGCCATGATAAGTGGCGAATGGGTCGTAGCAATGAGCTGTACCTCGGCTTGTTCATCGGTCAGGTTTTCCATGACGGACAATATCGAAGACACGATGCTTCGTTGCCATGCGGGATGCAGATGGGCGTCGATTTCGTCGATCAAAAGAACAAGACGTCCGGTTTCCTCTTCGCCTATTTGTCTGGCGGCTCGTTTGTGCTCCTCCCACGTCCAGACTAGAAAATAGGACAAGGCGAGAATCCGCCGCATGCCTGACGAAGCATGTACGACCGCTACATCCCGTTCATAGGGCATACGAATCGTGGGCATGTCCCGAACATCGTCAAGGCTGATTCTTGTAAGTTCGCCGGGTTCCAGCGATTCGTCGCCGGACGATCCGAACACCTTCAATAATCTCCGAAGGTGTTCGTAAGGCGCCCCTTGCTCTCTTTGCCATCCAGCCCAATCCCTGATCAAACCGTTACATAGCGTGTCTCCGTTTTCGGCAGACAATCCATTCCACACCTCGACAGGACTGAACACATAGGCCGGCGGGCGATCCTGTACATCCATATTGCCCTGATGTCGCCAATAGTTTCGCGCAGGATCCCATAAAGCGAAACTGCCGTCCGTCATTGCATATAACACAAGTCCGGGATTCGACGGACGCCCAGGGCGCCCGGTCCAGGTCTGCTCTTTGGGTTGATACCTGCTTACGTACTTCTCAGGACGGGTTTTGCCAGTAAAAACGAATTCGATGGTCGCATCTCGCGGATCAATGGGTAGCGCCATCTTTCCCACAGTGAGATTCGGATTTACTTCAGCGGGCCACTTCCGGGTCATGGCCCACCAGCCGATGTCGAGCATAAAACTTTTGCCCAGACCATTATCGCCGGTCATGAGGTTCATACGATCGCCGAAATCCAACTCCATTTCCGGCGCAGGACCCACGTTATGGAGACGAAGACTCTTGAGCAAGGGAGGCTCTTTTGACCATAAGGACATCGTTCGTTGCTAAACAAGAGTAATAAAGCCATTGTTTCCCTGATTATTTCCATAGACATCTTGTCCGTCCTGACATAACCTCTACGAAAAATGAACGGAACAAACGTTGCATCCCAATGACCCGAGACGGTCCATCCGATCCATATCCATTTTCGGGACGCACTTCTTTGACGGCATACGCCGCAACCTGTATTTTAGGATACTCTGATCGAAACGGACTTGATCAGAGTATCCTAAAACCCGCATGAAACCACTGCGTACGTTTGCGGCGGCGCTTCTTATCGGAGCACTGCTTTCCCCGGTGACGCCCGGACCTGTCAGAGCGCAGGATCCGCCCCGCTTCGCCCTGCAGGACGGCGACCGCGTCGTGCTCGCGGGCGATGGCCTCATCGAACATGCCCAGCATTTCGGCTATATCGAAGCCGCGCTCACGGTGCGGCGGTCGGGCCTGACCTTCCGTAACGTCGGCTGGAGCGGCGACACCGTTTCCGGCGAGGCGAGAGACCACTACACGCACCCTCCTACGGGGTTCGATCACCTTGTGGAGCAACTAATCGCCCCGCAGCCCACGGTGGCCGGGCTGGGGGACGGCGGCACGCTGGCCTTCGAAAACAAAGACGCC
>JANQSQ010000449.1 GCA_028283985.1 Rhodothermales bacterium
CAGGTCGCGGGTCCGTACGAGAATTTGTTTCGTTTCTCGCACGGATTCGGGGTCGGGGATGTGAACGGCGACGGGTTGCCTGACCTGCTCATGTCGAACGGATGGTGGGAAAATCCGGGATTCGATGCAGATACGCCGTGGGAACACCATGAAGAAGCGTTCGCCCTCGGCGCCGCGCAAATATACGCCTACGATGTGGACGGGGACGGGCTGAACGATGTGATCGCGAGCCGCGACGCGCACGGCTGGGGGCTTTCATGGTTCCGGCAGCTCCCGGACGGCGGCTTCGAGAAACACATTATTCTCCGGGAGGATGCAGCGCACGAGCCGGGCAGGGTCCGGTTCTCCCAGTTGCATGCCGTAGCGCTGGTGGATATGGACCGGGACGGACTGAAGGATATCGTGACCGGAAAACGATTCCGGGCGCACGGCGAGGCCATGGATCCCGAACCGAATGCCCCGCCGGTGCTCTACTGGTTCCGGCTCACGCGGACGGACAACGGCGATGTCGTCTGGATCCCTCATCTCGTCGATGACGATTCGGGGGTCGGGGTCGCGCTCGCGGTAAAAGACGCGAACGGTGACGACTATCCGGACATTCTGGTCGTCAACAAGAAAGGCGCGTATATCTTTCGCCAGAATATCCGGTAAACGGTCCGGCGGACACGAAAACGCAAAACCCGGCGCACACGCCAACTCGAAACTTTAATCGCCTAAATAATTTAGATTAACATGAAACAAGGATTGTTTTTTTGCCATCTCTCTTTTCCGCGCAGCGCCCTTGCCGCCGCTGTCGTCCTGCTTGCCGTTTCGACCGGTTCCGGACCGGCGGCTGCACAGGACGCCGGGCATGCGCCGGCAGCCGACGGGCGCACGCTGAACGTAGACTTCGAAGCAGGCGATCTGACCGACTGGACGGCGGAAGGCGAAGCCTTCGGAAACGAACCCGTCGAAGGCGACCTGTTCGCCTCGGGCGAGGCAGTTGTCGCGGAAATGATCCGGACGCTGCGGGAACGGCGCAGACAGGAACCGGCGGCCTTGCGCAGCGGGCATAAGGGCGCCCGTTGGGTCAGTTCCGGCGTGGTGCATGGACCGGCAAGCCAGGGTACGCTGACGTCTTCCCCATTCGAGGTGACCCATCCGTACGCAAGTTTTCTAATTTCCGGGGGTGCACTGGAGAGCACCCGGGCGGAACTGGTCCGGGCCAGAGACGGAGCCGTCATTTTTTCGACGAGCGGCGACAACGATCTTACCCTGCGGCCCGTCGTGGCCGACCTGGAAGAGCATGTCGGCGAGACCATTTTCATACGTCTTGTGGACGAGGACACCGGCGGCTCCACGGCAGCCTACATTCCCGAAAACGCGTACGCGCACATAAACTTCGATCACTTTCGTTTCCATGCGGAGCGGCCTTCCTTCCCGGATGAACTCGATCCTTCCGGCATTGCGAGGCTGCCTGCCTGGGATCCGGTATTGCTGGAAGGAGGAAGCGCACAGGAAGCCGCGCAGACGATGACCGTGCCGGACGGATTCAGCGTGCAACTGGCGGCGGCGGAGCCGGATGTCGTCAACCCCATTGCGATGGCGCTCGACCACCGGGGGCGCGTGTGGGTCGCCGAGGGGCTGACCTATCCGGTCCGGGCGCCGGAAGGCGAAGGCAAGGACCGGATTCTCATCTTCGAAGACACCGACGGGGACGGCGCGTTCGATGTGCGAAAAGTCTTCATGGAAGGGCTGAATCTGGTGAGCGGCCTGGAACTCGGATTCGGGGGGGTATGGGTCGGAGCGGCCCCCTACCTGCTCTACATCCCTGTCGACGCATCGGGAGACCAACCCGCAGGCCCTCCGGAGGTGCTGCTGGACGGGTTCGGCTACCACGACACGCACGAGACCCTGAATTCCTTCATGTGGGGACCGGACGGCTGGCTCTACGGTACGCACGGCGTGTTCACCCACTCGAACGTGGGCAAGCCGGGCGCGGAAGACGCC
>JANQSQ010000452.1 GCA_028283985.1 Rhodothermales bacterium
GGAGATGAAACTCCTCTCGCCGGAATACGGCGGAGACGGCATGGAAGTCGGGCGATGCGCCGACACGGAAGCCCCGGTGGTCGCGTTCCCGGGACATTACGCCCCCAACGATATGGTCTTCAACACGCAGGAACACTTCCCGGCGCATTACGGAAACGGCGCGTTCATCGCTTTTCACGGTTCCTGGGACCGGGCGCCGCTTCCCCAGGAGGGGTATCTGGTGGCGTTCGTGCCCATGGATGCATCCGGCGAGCCGACCGGAGACTGGGAAATCTTCGCCGACGGATTCAAAGGTGCAGATATTCTCGAGAGCCCCGGCGATGCCGTATACCGCCCGATGGGGCTGGCCTTCGGCCCGCACGGCTCCCTGTACGTGACGGATTCGATGCAGGGACGTATCTGGCGGATCGTCTACAAGGGCATGGAATAGCCGCCTGGCGCATAGGATACTCTGATTAAGTGAACTTGATCAGAGTATCCTACAGTTACTGCGCCGCATTTCCCCCTGTGGCGGTGCGCCGCCCAACGCTCATCTATTCAGGAACCCCGGCGTGACGTAAAAAAGGACGTCACGGCACAGCCCGGGAATGTCGTCTTCAGGGGCAAGGTCTGCCCGACAATCACGGCGGTTGGAAAATATTTTCGCGCTTTTCTTCCCCTTCCGCCATTGCAAACCAGACAGGAAGCGATCCGATATAGGGCCTGCCACACTGCTTCGTCATTCCTTGCCAGCGCACCCCTCTCAGCCTCTGAGCTTTGCGGACTTAATCAGAGTATCCATATGTGCGCTGGGTGTAAATTTGATGAAAAAAGAAAAAAGAAAGCCCCAAACGCCCTCTTTCACCATACCAAGTGTGGCTATATTGCGAGATATATATTATTATGTTTGGCAAATGACCCAATTCCTATTAAGTTTTTAACAAACACAACCGCTGTCATGCGTTTTCTTGTTTGCCTTCTTGCTCTGCCCGCCCTCGCCCTGGCCGAACCCGCATTTGCGCAGGATGCAGCCGCGGAATCAGCCCTGTCCGGCGCCGATACGGCGTGGATGCTGATCTCTACAGCGCTCGTGCTCCTGATGACGCCGGCGCTCGCTTTCTTCTACGGCGGGCTGGTTCGATCCAAAAACACGCTCAACACCATGATGATGAGCTTTATTTCCCTCGGCGTAGCCGGTGTACTCTGGGCACTGTTCGGGTACTCGCTGGCCTTCGGGGACGGCTCCGCATGGATCGGTGACTTCTCGATGGCTTTCCTGAACGGCGTGGGGCTGGAGCCCGACGGGGGTATTCCCACTCTGCTCTTCATGGCGTTTCAGGGCACGTTCTTCATCATTACCGCGGCCCTGATCTCGGGAGCCGTGGTCGAGCGAATGCGTTTCAGGGCGTACCTGATCTTCATCTCGCTGTGGGGTCTGCTCGTCTATGCCCCGATATGTCACTGGGTATGGAGCGGTAACGGCTGGCTGTACGATATGGGGGCGCCCGACTTTGCAGGCGGCGCAGTGGTGCATATCAATGCAGGCATAGCAGCTGTGGTGGCCGCACTTGTACTGGGTGCGCGCAAGGATTACGGCAGACAAGCCATCATTCCGCACAACGTGCCGTTCGTCCTCCTGGGCGCGGGGTTGCTCTGGTTCGGCTGGTTCGGATTCAACGGGGGCAGTGCCCTCGGTGCAAACAGCATCGCGGCGCTTGCCCTGGTAAACACCATGCTGGCGCCGGCAGGCACGCTCGCCATCTGGACCATTATTGACCTGGGACGCACCGGAAAGGTTACGGCCGTAGGCGCCGCCACGGCCATCGTGGTGGGCCTCGTGGCCGTCACGCCCGCCGCCGGGTTCGTTTCGCCGATTTCCTCGCTGTTGATAGGCGCCATTGCGGCCGTTCCGTGCTATTTCGCCATCCAATGGCGGTCACGCACGCGGCTGGACGATTCCCTCGACGTATTCGCCGCGCATGGGCTCGGCGGCATCACGGGCGCACTCCTTACCGGCGTATTTGCGGAAAGCGCATGGAATGGAAGCGCAGACGGGCTCCTGTTCGGAAATCCGGCGCAATTGGGCGTCCAGGCCCTCTCCATCGTTGCCGTAATGGCGTACAGCGGCGCGGT